>CAJKPX010000007.1 GCA_905201895.1 uncultured Eubacteriales bacterium
AGGGGGAGGGGGAAGCTTCTTGAAAGAAGCTTCCCCCTCCCCCTGCACCCCTTCCCCTTTCAAGAACTTTCAGGCAGAGAGGTTATTGCGTTTATCTGTACATAGCCATATCATATAGCGGTAAGTAACTTGGCATCAGCCAAATATCATTACGAAGCAACCCCTTTGTGAGGTACCGTCACTTGCTTATTCGATAACCGCCTTTTTTCCAAAGATCGCCGCATATCTTTCGGGCGCGAACTTAAATTGACGGTCGTAGGTCAGGAGTCCGTTTTGCTCCTGCTCAACGTCGGTGAGCTGGGTGTAGCAATATCCGAACACGTAGGGGTTATCGAGAAGCGCGGATGTGAGTCCATCCAGTCTCTCAAAGAACTCCTCCTCGGTCGTAACCGATTTCCCGTAGCCCCATGCGGCTGCATCCTCTCCCATGACCCACTTGATTCCGCCGTATTCACTGACAAAAACAGGAAGCTTGGGATTGTATTTCTGGCGCTTCGGATCTATTCTCTGCAGCTGGTCGTTTACCAAGCCCTCGCTGATCTTCGCATAGTTTTCGCGGAATTTCTCGGGGTCCTGTTCATAGTCGTGCACGTCATGGACGTCGGTGCGCGAGGTGGGATAGGAGCCGCTGTTTGCGATCACAGGACGCGTGTTGTCAAGCATCTTTGTCACGTCGTACACCATATCAATCAGCGCATTGCTCTGGCGTCTGCCGTTTTTATCCCACGTTTCGTTAAAGGGACACCAGCCGATGATCGACGGGTGCGAGAAGTCGCGCTCGACCTCCTCCAGCCATTCGGGCAGGCAATGCTCGATATTTGCGAATTCGGTGTGGTCGAAGCCCCAGTTGCCGGTTTCTGCCCATACCATATATCCGTGAGTATCGGCATGATAAAGGAAACGCGGTTCAAACACCTTTTGGTGCAGTCTTGCGCCGTTAAAGCCGCAGGACATTGATGCCTCAATATCGAACACCAATGCCTCGTCCGAGGGCGCGGTGATAATTCCGTCGGGATAGAAGCCCTGATCCAAAACGAATCTGCCGAACACAGTCTTGCCGTTGATCTGCAAGCCGTGCTCCTTGGAGAGCTTCACCTCGCGGAGTCCGAAATATCCCTCCATCACGTCGGTTTTCCCACCCGACGTCAGCTCAAAGGATAGATCGTACAGTCTGCCCTTACCGCACTCCCAAAGATGTGCCTCGGCAAGGTCGAGCTTCACCAACGTAGAGGCAGACATCACAGTCGCCTCTGCCTCGCCCATGATCCGCCCCTCGTAGGTCGCCTTCACACGGAGCTTGTCCCCCACGTTGGAGCCGGCAGTCTTGATCTCAAGCGTGACCGAGGGATCCGAAATGTTCGGGTATGCCTTGTAGGAAACGACGTGTGCCGACTCAACTGCCTCGAGCCACACCGTCTGCCAGATTCCCGTTGTGCGCGTGTAGTGGCATCCCTTCGAGCATAGCTGGGTGGACTGCTTTCCGGCAAACTGCTTGCCCGAGCGCACGTTATCCTCGGCATAGACCATGACGTAGTTGTCGCTCTCCCGAAGGAAATCGGTAATATCAAAGGAGAAGGAAATATATCCGCCCGAATGCTCGCCAACACGCTTGCCGTTTACGTAAACGCAGGTTTTGTAGTCGCAGGCGTCTATGTGCAGAATGACGCGCTTACCGGACCACTCTGTGGGGATATCAAGATTTCGTCTGTACCAAACCGCATTCATAAAATCAGTGTGTCCGATGCCAGACAAAATGCTCTCGGGAGAAAACGGAACGTTGATCCTAGAATCCAGGCTGTCACGCTCAAAGAATCTTTTATCAACGCCAACCATTGCATTGTCGATTTCAAAGTCCCACTCTCCGTTGAGATTGATCCATGCGTCTCTGTGTCTGTCGGGACGCGGATGCTCCTGTCGGATAATTTTCATTTTTTAGTCCTCTCTTTATTGTATTTTATATATTATTTTCAAGTTATACGTTACACTCTGCCAATAGACGGTTTATTGGATTACAAGATCGCGGCAGCTACCCTCCCGAACGTAGAGCAGGTCCCCCGTTTGGAAGGGGGCGGGCTGCAGGTTTGGCAGGTTGGGCTGCAGATCGAGCTTGCCGTAGTAATAGGGGTGCGTGTCGCCCTTGCGGTAGACAAAACGGCAGTCCTCGAGCCGAACCCCCGAAACACTCCCCGCCTCCCCCGAGATAATCGAGGGGTTTTCCTCGGTGAAGCTGCAATTTTTCAGGGTCACGCCGCTGATCTCGCCGTTTGAATTGTCGGTGCAGAGCACGAAGCCCTCGCCCTTGCCCCACCAATAGCCCGCATAGATCGCAGTCTCGGCAACCACCCCCTCAACCGAGACGTTCTCCACGCGTCCGCCGTCGCTTGCAAACAGGATCAGGGCACGGTTGGAATTGATTACCTTCACGTTTCGGATGCACACGTTCCGCACGCGGCTCGAAAGATGTCCGAAACGAAGCGCGGCAGAGCGCGAGGACATCAGGCAATCCGAAATTTCGATATTCTCGCAAACGCCCTCCCAATTTGTGATGCAGGTTGCCGCAAAGCAATCGTCGCCGCAGAGAAGAACCGAGTCACGCAGAACGATATTGCGCGACGCCGTGCAATGGATGCCGTCGTTGTTCGGAATGCGCGGATGGTTGTCCATAAAAATCTTCTCCACCGTTACACCGTCGCAGTTGGAGAAAACGAGCGTCCAGCAGGGAGAATTGAAAATCTGCACCCCGTCGATGCGAATATTCCGACAGTTGTTGAAAAAAATGGGCTGTGTGGGTCGCCCGCTCTTGCGCATACGTACCACGCATTGCACCGCATGTTCGGGTGCAAGGGTAGTGCGGTCGATCTCGCGCGGCAAACCGATCGACGAAAAATCGGCAAACGCATCGCCCGAGAGCTGAATGCGTCCCCCACCCGTGATGTGAATATCCTCGGCATCCAACGCATAGAGCAGCGAGGTGGTCTTTTTCATTTCGTTGTGATAAAAGCCGCAGTCGCGGTAGTGCTCGATATTGCGCGAGCCACAAAGCTCGGCGTCGGGCTCAATGCGAAGGGTCATATGGCTCTTGAGTGCCAGCGTGCCCGTTTGGTAGATTCCGTTTGCAAGCACGAGTACGTCTCCCTCGCCAAGTGCGTCGATCGCGCTCTGCAGGGCAGTGGTATTGAGCGTGATGCCGTCCCCCACCGCACCGAATTCGCGTGCGTCAAATTCTTTCATAATCGCGTCTCCTTTTATTGCTGCCCGTCCGCCTTGTGTTGATAGAGCTTGGCAAGACCGCCCTCGGAGGTTTCGCGATAGTGATGCGAGAGGTCGATACCGGTTTGATACATGGTGTGCACGATGAGGTCAAACGAAATTTTGCGGCTGTCCGAAAGGAAGTTTGCAAGACTGAGCGCGTTGATGGCGCGCATTGCAGCCACCGCGTTGCGCTCGATGCAGGGAATCTGCACCAGACCGCAAACGGGGTCGCAGGTGAGCCCCAGATGATGCTCCAGCGCGATCTCGGCGGCATACTCGATCTGGTCGATGCCCATCTCAAAGAGCTCCGCCAGTGCTGCCGACGCCATTGAGCACGCCGTTCCGACCTCTGCCTGACAGCCGCACTCGGCACCGCTGATCGAGGCGTTGGTTGCAACCAGGTTTCCGATCAGTCCCGCAACCGCCAGCGCGCGGATGATCGCCTCGTCCGAAAAGGAGTTTTTCTCCTGCATATATTTGAGCACCGCGGGCAGTACGCCGCAGGCACCGCAGGTGGGCGCCGTGACAATCAGACCGCAATCGGCATTCTGCTCGCTCACCGCAAAGGCATAGGCGCAAACGATGCGGTTCTCGCGCGTTTGCGGACTCTCGTCGATGTGGCGCTGATTGAACAGGCGCTGTGCCTTTCGCTCAACGCCAAGACCGCCGGGGAGCGTGCCCGTGTGGGTCAGACCCTCACGGATCGCCGCCGACATGGTGTGCCACACCTCGCCGAGAAAATCGCGGAAGTCGGCATCCTCATGTGCAAATACGTAGTCCGAAAGGCGGATGTTCTGTGCCTTGCAGATCGCCGCGATCTCGGTGAAGCTTTCCTCGCGGTATCTCTGCTCACGCTCGGGTGTCTCCTCGCCGCACATCGCGATCTCGCCGCCGCCAACCGAGAGGATGCGTCGCTTGGAGAGAAGCTCCTCACCGCGATAGGCGGCAACCTCCATGGTGTTGGGATGCTCGAGCACGTGCGTGTCGTCGGGATCAAAAATAATCTCGGTGGGAATAGGTGAAAGGGCTGTCAGAATGGCACGGTCGGTGCCGTGTCCCTTTCCCGTTTTGGCAAGCGAGCCGTAGAGCGTGACCACAAAGCGGTCTGCCTCGGGCTGTTCATCGCGACAGCGCTTGACCGCAAACACGGGTCCCATCGTGTGCGAGCTGGAGGGGCCGATGCCGATCTTGAATAAATTGCGAACCGATTTCATTTAATGTCCTCCTGCAATGCGGCGCAAACGCTTCATCACCGCGTTTTCTCCGCGCCCGAAATAATCGTAGAGCCGAACGTACTCGTCATAAATCTCATTGTAGATACAACGGTTCTCCGCGATGGGGCGGTAGACCGTTGCGCGCTTGACCGACAGCACCTCTGCTGCCTCACGCACCGACGGATAAAGCTGTGCCGCCACCGCCGCGTAAATCGCGCTACCGTGCGCACCTCCCTGGTCGGTGTCAACCACCGACAGCTCGCGCCCGAGCACGTCGGCGTAGATCTGCATCATCATCGGGTCTTTTTTTGCAATGCCGCCCGAGGCACGGATCTCACGGATCGAAAGGCCGCCGCCCTCAAACGCCTCAAGAATGCGACGCACACCAAAAGCCGTTGCCTCGATCAGGGCGCGGTAGATCTCCTCGGGTTGCGTGCCGATCGTAAGTCCCAGGATCATGCCTGAGAGATCGGAATCCTGCAAGAGGCTGCGGTTGCCGTTGAACCAATCGAGCGCCAACAGTCCGCTCTCGCCAACGCGCAGGCGCTCTGCACGCGCGCGCAGATATTGGTGAATGCTCACGCCCTCCTCGCGCGCCGCCGTGCGGTAGGTCTCGGGAACGCAATGACGGACAAACCAATCGAAGCTGTCGCCCACACCGCTCTGCCCTGCCTCGTAGGTGTAGAGCCCGGGTACCACACAATCGCGCACCACGCCGCAGATACCCGTAACGTCGTATCTCTCGCTTGCGTGGAGAAGCTGGACGCCGGACGTGCCCACGATCGCCATCAGCACGCCGGGTTCGGTGACGTTGAGCGCCGGCATTGCGGCGTGCGCGTCGAGAATCGGCATGGCAAGTGCCGTTCCCTCACAAAGCCCCGTCATCGCGGCACCGCGTGCGTTGAGCACGCCTGCCTTCTCGGCAACCGAGCGTACCTCGGCGGGAATTTTCGTGCCAATCAAACCCGACAGTCGCGAATCGAGCGCACAAAGAAAATCGTTTGACGGGTAGCCTCGCCCGTCACCCCAGAAATATTTATAGCCCGCAAAGCCTACCGCGCGACTCTCCTCGCCCGTGAGCAGAAGCGAAAGCCAATCGCCCGCCTCGATGAAGCGGTCGGCATCGGCATAGACCTCGGGATCGCGGTTGAGCGTCTCCAGAATTTTCGGAAGCGCCCACTCGGAGGAGACCCTGCCGCCGTAGGACGCAAGCCACTCCTCGCCCCTCGCCCGAGCAACCTCGGTAATGCGATCCGCCTCCGCCTGCGCGCCGTGATGCTTCCAGAGCTTAACCCATGCGTGCGGTCGGCTCCGATAGCGCTCCTCGGTGCAGAGCGGCGTGCCGTCCTCTCTGATGGGCAGGAAGGTGCAGGTGGTAAAGTCGATGCCAAGCCCCACCACTGCCTCGGGAGATACCCCTGTTTTCTCAAGCACACCGCGCACAACGGCACCGAGCACCTCAAGATAGTCGCCCGGATGCTGCAGCGCAAACTGCGGCGGCAACGGGGTGCCATCGGGCAGAGCACGCTCCATCACTCCGTGGGGATATTCCATCACCGCAGACCCCAGCACCTCTCCGCTCACGGCGTCCAGAAGGATCGCCCGTCCCGAGAGCGTGCCGAAATCCACTCCTATCGTATAGCGTTTCATCTTTTCACCTCATGCTTCAGATCATCTGATCGGCGCACATGCGCAAGCGCCCCTTGCGCGTCTCGCCGTCAAAGGAACGCAGAATAAAGCGACCGTAGCCGCGCACCGAAACCGTTGCGGGTGGAGTCAGGATGACGTCCACGCGCTCCTCGGGCTCAAAATCAACCTCCACCAATCCGCTTCGCACCGCTCGCTGGGCAGCGTCACGCGAGAGATTGGTGAGTGCCGCAACCACGCAATCGAGGCGCGGCGAGGCAACCGTATCGCGGATCGGGCGGTATTTTCTGCCGTCGGTAAAGCTCCCGTCGGGCACGTAGGGCGTGCAATGCACGCTGTCCGAGCCGATTCTGCACAGATTTTCGGTCAGGAACGGCAGCATCAGGCGTGGACAGAACACCACCGCCTCGTGTTCGTTTTGCACGGCAATATCCCCCAGCGCGTCACGCTCCAGCCCGAGCGCGAGGATCGAGCCGAGATAATCGCGGTGCGCAAGCACGCGATAGCCGCTGCCCTTGATGCGAACCGCCTGCACCGCCTCACCGACCTCCTCCTCAAGGAGCGCCAACACGGCAGCGTCATCATCCTCGGGCACCCGCTCGCCCTCAAGTGCCGCGAGCAGATAATCGGGCAACAAAAAGAGGCATGCACGCTCTGCGCCGCCGTAGCCGCCCCAGAACCATGCCGCCTCCCATGCGCCGCACATTCGCAGATAGCGCTCTGCCGCACGTCTCTCGCGCGGCGTCAGAAACGGCAGACCCGCCACCTCTCCGCGTCGGCTCTTTTCCACCGCATCGGAAAGGCGCGCCTCAAGCAGATCGCGCGAAAAAATACGCTCCGTCATACCGCCAAAAGAAGCAAGCGAAGCAGAATCAGCGACAAAAGCGCCATGAAAAAGGGCACGTCGAGCGGACTTCCCTCAAACCAATGGCGCGCCGCACAAAGCTTGCGGAACGGCAAAATGATCGGCTCGGTAATCATCACCATAAACGCCGAAAAGCCACCCTCCTCCATCGGGTCGATCCAAGAAAGCACCGCGCGGATGAGCATGGCAAGGTCGAGCACCTCGACCAGAACCAAAACAAATTGCTTGAGCAGATAGAGTACAACCTCCAAAACGGGATTCTTCCTTTCCTTGTCTCTATATCGTACAAATGGGGTGTCTCGAATGCAGATCGCATTCGGTCGACACCCCTTTTTCAACGGCCGACCTTACAGATCGTGTAAAGTGCCTCAAGCCTCCTCGTCGGCGGGAATCTCCTCGTATGACTCGTCACCCTCAACCGGTGCCTCATCAGCGGGCTCCTCGGACACGATGCCCGAAATGTCCACGCCTGCGGGGGAGACCACGATGGTGCTCTTGTTGGTTTTGATCATCTCTCCGCCGAGCACGTAGACAACGCCTGCCAGAAATCCAACCAGACGCTGCGCCTTGTCCTTTGCAAGATCGCTCACGTCGAGCAGAACGATGCAGCCCTCCTTGAGCTTATCCGCGATCGTGCTTGCCTCGATGTGGCTCTTGGGCTTGAGCAGCTTGATCTCCACCTTATCGGGGGTTGCAGGGGTTGCGTCCACAACGCGTCCTGCGGACTCACCCACAGCGGCAACGTCGGCGGACTCATCGTCTGCCATTTCCATCTTCAGATCCTCGGGCATCATGTAGACGTCCTCGTAGTTTTCGTCCTCCTGCAGGTCTGCATTATCGTTTCTGAGAAATCTTTTCAGCATATTCATGTTTGTTTTCCTCCCTTATCTTTCCTCTTTATTTTCATTTATATACTGTTCTGTTGGGACTTGAGGCTCTTCAAATAACGCTCTCCCGACGCGCACGATTGTCGCACCTTCCTCGATCGCCGCCTCAAAGCTTCCCGACATGCCCATAGACATCATTGGCTCACCTATATTATATAGTTTTTTTTGCCAAATATCAAGACATTGTCGGTAAGTTTCTCGAAAATATTTTCGGTATTCCTCGTTTTTTTCACATTTCGGAGCCATCGTCATAAATCCGCGTAGCCGTATGCCCGGAAAATCCGACAGCGCCCTGCAAAATTCCTCGACCTCGCCCGGCGGAAGCCCGCTTTTGCTTGCCTCCTCGCCGCTGTTGATCTCAACGAGAATATCCATCACAAGCCCGTGCCGCTGTGCCTGTCGGTCGATCTCACGCGCAAGTGAGAGCGAGTCGACCGAATGGATCATACACACCTTGTCGATGATGTATTTGACCTTATTTCTCTGGAGCGTTCCGATGAAATGCACGCGCATCCCCTCGCGGTCGAGCGCGTCCCATCGTTCCAGCAGCTGCTGCACGCGATTTTCTCCAACGTCACTCACGCCAAGCCTGCGATGCAGATAGTTGATATGCTCGGCATCGGTGTATTTCACCGCTGCCAGAAGCGTGACGCTCCGCTCTCCGAAGCGCTCGGCGCTCCGTTGCACCGCCGCGTCGATCCGCGCACGGATCGCCCCCACGTTGGCGTCCATATAGGACAGATCATTCATCGGTATACCCTCCCCTCGTATAAATTTTCTCCCGAGGTGATCATCATATCGTTTCGGGAAAGATAGCCCTCGCGATCACCCTCCTCGGCAACGATGCAATAGCCGTCTCCTCGATAGAGCACCTCCACACGTCGGAAGCGCACCGTGCTCTCCTCGAAGATGAACACGCCTTCAACGCCGTCCTGCACGCGCAACGCCGCGTCGGGGACATGGTAGCCCACGTAGCTCCCCACCGTGATCTGCACGCGCTGGGACCGCAAATAGACGAAATCGGTTGGCACCTCATCGGTGAAAAAGACTGCGACCGCTCGTCCGTCCGCCGCCTCGACCAGCCGCTCGCAGATCAGCGTCATCTCGCGTCCGCCGTTGTCGGGAAATACGAAGTCATAGTCCTCGCCCGCCTCAAAAAAGGCGGTGCACGCTGCGTCAATCGCAACCGCAAGATACCAGCGGTTGCCGATCGCCATTTTCCCGACCGCAAAGCCACCGCTCTCGGGGGGCTCTGTCGCGACCAGGTCCTCAAAGCTCTCCACCGTCAGGCTCTCAAGCACTGCCGTTGTAAAGAGTGACTCATATCCGTCCACTCGCGAGGCATCGTAAAAATACCCCGAGGCATCGCTATTGTAAACCGTGAGCGGCGTTCCACGCAGAATCGCGTCACGCTCGGCATGAAGTGCCTCCAGCGTGGTCTCCACACCGCCCTCCTCGCCAATGAGCGTGCGATAGCGATTGAGCAAAGCCAGCATCGTGTCCGAAAGTGCCCGCAGCTCCTCGCGTTCTCCGCGAGAGAGGGCTCGCCGCATCTGCACGTAGATCGCTTCCGCCTCCCGACGGAACAGCTCCGCCTTGGCGAGCGTGGTCCCCGCGCCGAGGCGACTGTCCTCCAGCACGGCGATCATACGGGTCACCGCGTCGAGTCGGATCTGTGCCGACACGCGGCTTTCATCATTGTATCCGTCCCACACCTCGGCAACTCTTGAGCCCTTGGCAACCTTTTCGCCGTTCTCGGCGAAACGCAGGATCACACCCGCGCCCGAGGTGGTGAGCACGCGCTCCTCCCGAAAGAGATAGGCGTCACCGCCAACGATCTGATAGTCGGTGTGCAGATAAGCAGGCGTTGTCATGGGCGGCTCGTGCGGCGAAAGCACGTGAAAGAAAACGTAGACGAGCAGACCGAGCAGGGCAAGCGTTGCCGCAAAGCGCGGAAAATATTTTTTCAAAAATGCAAATCTTGTCACGCGGCACCTCCTCCCCACGTTTCTCGGGTCACGTCAGTCCGTGCCGCTCTGCCAGATCGCCACGGCTTCGTCGCACAGCTCGTCGAGCGAGCGAGTCTGTCCGTCTCTTGCCGCCTCAATCCAGCGCACGTAGTCCTTGGCACCAAACCAGGTCATCTGTCGCTTGGCATAGCGGCGCGTTGCGGTCTTGAGCAGCTCCACCGCCTCCGCCTCACTCTGCTCTCCGTCAAGACAGGCAAGCAGCTCCTTGTAGCCGATCGCCTGTGCCGCCGTGTGATTTTCGGCAAACACACCCTCGGCAAGCAGTGCACGCGTCTCGTCAAGCAGTCCGTCGGCAAGCATGCGATCCACGCGCGCGTTGATGCGTGCATGAAGCAATGCACGGTCGGGATAGCAAAGACCGATCACAGTAGCATCAAAGGGGCTTTCCCACGCCTGCGTGAGACGGTCTGCCTCGCTTTTGGTCATGCCCGTTCCTTCATATATTTCAAGCGCGCGGATCACACGCTTGACGTTGTTTTCATGGATCGACGCCGCGCTTTCGGGGTCGCCCTCGGCGAGCCGACGGTGTAGCGCCGCACTCCCCTCCTCTGCCGCAATCGCAAGCAACCGCTCACGCGCGGCGGGGTCAATGCGCGTTTCGGCAAAGCCTCCGCGCAGAAGCGAATCGAGATAGAGCCCCGTACCGCCGCAAAGAATCGGCAGACCTCCGCGCGCGGCAATCTCTCCGATCACGCACTGTGCCATCGAAACGTAGTCGGCGCAGGAAAAAGGCTCGTGCGGCTCGGCAACGTCGATCATGTGATGCGCGATCCCCTCGCACTCGCTCGCCGTCGGCTTCGCGGTTCCGATATTCATGCGTCGGTAGACCTGCATCGAGTCGCAGGAGACGACCTCGCCTCCGAGCCGCTTCGCCAATGCCACCGCCAACGCGCTTTTCCCGCTCGCCGTGGGACCGACAACGGCAAGCACCCGAATTTTTGAGCCGTCGCTCACCGCCGCTCCCTCCTTTTTACGGTTTTTCAGATCAGATAAACGCTCCGCTCACAAGACGGGCAGAACAGAGAACCTCAGCGGTTGCCGCCTCCCGAGGCTTCGCCCCCATTCGCAGCACCCGCGCGAGGATCGCGGCGGATCTCAAAAGGAATGGCCTTTTCGTAAACCATTTGCTTGAGAAAGATATTCACCGCAGTGGAAAGATCCATGCCCAGATCGGCAAGCAGCTCCTGTGCACGCGCCTTTGTTTCGGCGTCGATGCTGACGTTTGTTGATACCTTTGCCACGGTTGCCACTCCTTTCTTTCATCGTTTGACACGCAGGGGTTCCCCCACCCTGCGCGCCTTCCTGCTTATTATAACACAATATGCGCATATTGTCAATATCTTTTGTTAATTTTTTTATATTTTTATCATTGTTTATGTTAAAAATCCAACATTTTATGCGCATGTCTTGAGAGGACCAACAAAAATCCGCAAAAGACGGCAAAAGGCGAGAAAAAGAGACGGAAGAACACACGCCCCGACATCGGAATATCCTATTAGCAGCACTTCTGTTTCGGAAGAAAATTCCTCAACCAAAGTTTGGAGAACGTGTTTAGAGCGCACGTTCAGAAGGAAAGAATAGAAGCAGAGATCAAAAGCTCTATGCCAAAAGAAAGGAAAAGCGATATGAGCGTCAGACGAGGAGATATTTATTATGCGGATCTGAGTCCTGTGGTGGGCTCGGAGCAGGGCGGACTCCGCCCCGTTCTGATTATTCAGAACGACATCGGAAACAAATACAGCCCCACCGTGATCGCGGCAGCAATTACCTCACGCATGAGCAAGACCCGACTCCCCACCCACATCGACATCTATGCCGAGGAGGTGGGACTCGCCAAGGATTCGGTGATCCTGCTCGAGCAGATCCGCACGCTGGATAAGCGGAGGCTCAAGGAGAAGATGGGACACCTGGACGAGCGCAAAATGGACTACGTGAATACCGCGATCGCCATCAGCTTTGGGCTGGGCGACCCCGGGCAGGATGCCGCCATGCGCGCCATGATGCAGCGAAGCCATACCGCAGGCGGCACGCATGCCCCGAGCGCACGCCCTGCTGCGGCGGTAGCATCCACCGCGACGGGCACCGCGGTCGGCACCGCAGACCTCCCCACGAGCCCCCCAACGGGCACCCACACGAACACACCCGCAACCATTTCAACCGCACCCCGTTTCCATACTACCTCAACCGCCTCGGGAGCAGGCGCATCAAACGCAGCGCAGGGGGCGTCGACAATTGCAGGGGGAACAGCCCAAGAGCAAACGCAGGCGACCGATCACACACGCACCATCCCCGAGTCATAACAAAGGGATACCGCAGCGTAAAACCGTCCCACGAGTCACGGGCATACACGGCGAATGTGCGGGAGAGCCTTGTTTTGGCGTCTTTTTATCAAAACTTTTTGAGAAAAGGTATTGACAAACGGCTTCGGATTGTGTATAATATACTTTGTCACAAGAATCTGCAAGCGGCGTCTTGTGATTGAGTATACGGAGAAGTACTCAAGAGGCCGAAGAGGCGCCCCTGCTAAGGGTGTAGGCCGGGTTTACCGGCGCGAGAGTTCAAATCTCTCCTTCTCCGCCAAAAAGATTAACCGAGGAAAAGTCCATTTTCCTCGGTTTTTCTTTGTTTTTTGCCGTTTTTCGCCCATTTCCGTGCTTTTTGCGCCCAATGTCATGTCATTTTTCTTTGGGTAGGTTTGGGCAATTTTAGGGAATTTTAAGGATTAAAGTGTTGTCAAATTGTTGTCAACACTTGATTAGTATGTCGACTCCTTATATTGCGACTGAAGCGACTTGATTTCCGCCGCTTTTGCGATGTGCTTTTTGTGGAGATATTCGTAGACCGCGAGCATTGCCGCAGGCGGGTCTCCCTTCTCCTTGCGGTGCTTCTCGATGATCTTGCGCACCTCGTCATGGAGCATATTGATGTGCTTGACCTCGTCAAGGGAAATATCGTAGAAGGTTTTTGCGAGCGTTGGATGATCCTCTCGCATAGTCAACGCCGATTGCGCGTACTCATGTGCGCCGTCGAGCTCATCCTCAATCATGTCGGTAAGTTCCTGAATGATCTTCATCTCTTATCCCTCCATGATATAACGATAGAGCCGCTCGACATCGTCCTTGTTGATGGTCAACGGTCCCACGACCGGCAGATCGAAGGTGGCGGGGCTTTTCTCCGCTTGCTTGCGGAATTCGCGGTATAGCTTCTCGATATCGATCATGTCCCCATCGTCGATCACGCCGAGCATCTGCACCACGGCGTTTCCTTTTGCCTTCTCAAAAATGTTGGTGATGTTGGACATCCAAAGAGATGCCATCGCGCCGAATGTCCATTTCTTCCAGCCGGAGAGCATGGGGCAAAGCTCGTTGTCGAGATATCTCACAAGACCATTCTGAAGCTGATTCAGTGATACCATATTATCCTCCTTATTGGGAGGAGGCGACTATTGCCGCCCCCTCCTTTGATGTGTTAGCGATTACGCGCCGGTGGTGGGCGCAGGGGTAACCGATACGGTCACGTCACCCCAGCCGGGGCAAACAGAGCCGTTCGGTACAACGCGCTTGGTGAGTGCCATCAGCTCGGCAATCTGTCCCTGCACACAGGAGATCGCCATCGTGTTGGTGGCGTTGTAGACACGCTGGTCGCAGAGCTCATGCTCGATTTTGCCGAGTCTGCCATCTACGTAGTCTCTGAATTTTCCCATTTCGCTGAGGGCATAAAAGTTCGCATCGCGGAGCTTGACCTCTGTTTCGAGCTCCGAAATACGCGCCTGCTGACTTGCCTCGTAGCGGTTGACGAGCGCACTGCCGCCGCCACAGTTGTTGTTGTTCCAGCCCCAGCCTCCTAAGAGATTGCCGAGACCGCCGTTGAGAAGGCTCATTCCAACGCCCGCCGTTCCGATGATACCCGTGGTGAGTGCCGCGTTTGCCTTGCCGTTGCTTGCAAATTCTGCCATTTTGTTTTTCTCCTTTTTGAGTTTATTTTTGCTTGGGCGACGTCTTTCCCTTGCAAGAAAATTGTAACAAAAAAAGAACACCCCGACCTATCCAGATCGGGGTGAGATTATAGCATGATTTATACGCGATTCTTCCGCGATCCTATCAAACAAGGATCGGCGTGCCGTTGCCCATCAACCTGCGCACCTTGAGGTATATCAAAGCCTTCTCGGTGTAGTATTTTCGGTTTGATAGGTAAAGATCGATCATGATATAGATATCGGATCGGTCTTGGCAGAGCATCTTGAAGATCGTGAGTTGTAGGTCTGTGAAATTAGCTTGAGCAATGATCTGCTCCATTTCGGGTCTTGTCAAAAGCGACAGTTTCTTCCGCTTCATTTTTTACCTTTCTCTCGTCAGCGAGGAATATGTCAATAACGCTACATTGCGCGTTGATTCTTCTGACGGAGATTTCGGATGCATTCTTGTATCCTGCGGGATGCGCTGTGATAAACGCCATTACGATTGGGATCATGCGCACGATCCACTGCAGGATGGTCTCGATCGATGGATCGCTCGCTACCTGCACCACGAATACGCCGCACAAGAATGTTCGCACAAACACCTTAATATAATTAAGGAGAAGGTCAATGTTCCTCTGTTCATCACCTGACTTTGGAAGCATTTTTCTCTTTCCAAAGATTTTAACAGAAAAGGCGCGATTGAGCAACATATCTGCGGTAAGCTCCGCGGGCAGAATATGATTCGCGCTCCGAATCGCCCTTTTCAGCCCCTTTTGAAGCGGGAGTTTATTGATCGCCTTATCGGATAGCATCAGATACTTCGACTCATATTCTGCATATGAGATATAGGGCGTGATGATGTCTCGCCTGATGGACTCGACCTCTTTCCTCCTATACTCATTACACCATACGCGCAGGGAGTCGATCAAGAGGTTTTCATTGATGGTTTTGCAGAGCTCGTCAAACCTTCCGATAGCCTCTTTATATCCGTCTGTTGCCCTTCCTTGCAGGAGACCATCATCGTACTTCGTGCGGTAGACCGTCACAGTTATGATATAGATCAAGATCGTGACGAAGCCGATTGACAGCAGCTTGGATGCATCGAAATAGAGGTTGATATCCCAAAAGGATACGAATGCTGCTACAAGGCAGAGGAGGAGCAAACCGAGGTTGGTTCCAACGCTCGTGAGCTTCTCTGCATCCACAGAGCTCCGTCGCACCACTCCTTCGGAGTCTGATGCAATCGTGCCAGGCATTTCGATTCTGTTCATGATATCACCTCTATCTGATTATTTTTCGCAAAGTCTCTTTCCGTAGCAGAACAATGCAACGCCGATGAGATTGGAGATTCCTCCGACGAGGAAGACAATGATCATCTCGTCAATGATACTGCGAAGCACCATAAACATTGCGAACGCGAGCCACCAAAATAGCGGAATTGCCGGTGCCTTGAGAAGCATTTTCGCATATTTGATGAGCGGTAGGATCGAGAAGAAGGCAAGGAGCACAAACGTGCCCGACATGGTTGCCTCCGTCCCCCGATGAATCCAAATTGGAAACTGAAGCAGTGTTGCCAAGAGAGGCGGCAACACACAAGTGATTACGCCCAAAATCTTGAGCGCCCCACCATTTGAGATACTGCGCATCATTCCACCTCCTCGGTGTTGATGCCCTCCTCGGTGTTATCCTCGCCGTTGGCTTTTACCTCTTCTTCGGTGAGGACCTTCTTGATGTAGGATACACATTCTCCCATCCTCTCATCGTCATCGATCAAGGACAAGCACTTCGCGTATCTTACGTTTACGATATCCTTTGTTCCTTGAGGGAGATTCTTGAGATTGACAAAAACAGTGTCCAAGATGTCAAGAATAGCAATGTTTTGAAGGAGAACGGCGGCAAAAACCTTGTCGCGGTTTGTCTCGCTCTCCTGCGCGGCGGTATAATTGGCATTGATCGCATTGTATCCGTCAATCAATCTGTTTACAACCTCAACAACACCGCTCTGCGAAGTAAATACGCTCGTTGTGTTTGCCTTGATATCTTCCATCTTGTTCTTGAGCGATTTGTTTCTCAGCTTTGTCACGATTGCTCCTGCCGCCTCAAAGACGAGCAGAGCGGCAATACCGATCTTGCTTCCATGATCCTGTAAGAATGCAAGCAGATGGTCGACGTAGGTAGGCTCGTAAGCCACGGAGTCATCTTGGTCGGTGGTCTCCTGTGCCCAAATCTCACTGCCGTCCATAGCCGCAACGGGAATGAAAAGGCAGGAGATGATGGCAACAACCAATGCTACGCGAATAAACGTTTTCATGGGTTCTTCCTCCTTAAATCAAATGATATCCCTCAAGGATCGAGTCGAGCCGTTTGGACACTTTGTCAGAGGTCTCCTGAACCTTGAGAAATTCGTTACGGAGATCGTCGATCTCGCAAAAGAGATTGGCGATCTTTTCGGGCAGATCGTTATCGTTTACGGCGATAAATACCTTCCCATCCTCTTGCGGCGTTGCGACGAGCCCCTCACACACCCATTTAGGCGGCTTTACAGTGCCGTCAAAGAGCGCAACGGAAACATTCACGTATCCGTTAAGAAAGCGCAGAGGAACGGCACAAGAGCCGTCTGCGGCGATGTCTCGGTATCGTTCCGCGCCATTGCAAGCAAACACCGCAGTCGCTCCGATGGGCGCGTTCTCGAATTTGAAAACAACGTCCTCGGATGTGCAGATCGGGGTTCTGTTGGGAACCACGCCTCTGCCGCCGCCGAGAAGTCTGTATCCGATCTCCATCACAACGCGCCTCCCTTGAGGATCGCATCGGAATCATCGATCACGGCTCTCACCTTTGCTCTGTCGGAAAGGTATGCAAGCCAACGCTCGTCATCATCCGACCACTCTCCAAGAGTATGCTTGTTGACCTTCCAATCGTTGTCGGAAAGCCACTTGAGCGCGGCTTCTCTCTTTCTGCTTGCGGTCGCTCTCGCGCGGATGCGCTCTCTCTGCTCCTTTGTCAGCTCGATCTTCTCGGTGTAGAAGGCTCTCGTGGTGGGATCGAAGCAGATAAATTCTCCTGCCACCGCCAAAGGAGGAATCTTGGCATCCTGCACTCTGAAGGAGGTCACGTTATCGGGAACCATGTCCGCAGAGTATTTGTCTGCAATCTGCAATAAAACTCTGTTTTTCTGGTCAATCTTGATATACATATCTTTACCTCCTTATGCGTAAAAATCAAGGTTAAAAGCGTTTGATGGACTATCGGGAGTAACGCACATATTGTAAATACGGTTGGATATAAACAGAACGTACATTTCATTACCGTTATAGTTATATACACGTGCAATAGCAAAATCCCCTTCAAAGCTCAAATCCTCGAGACGTTCTGCTTCATATTCACCGTGCGTGTATATTTTAGTAAGTGCTTGCATTTGCTCGAATTCTTGTGCCCAATTATGGTTGTTCAAGAAGTTAACAAATTTTGCTCTTTTCAAAAATTCAAAAGCGTCTCTCGAACCGTTTTCTCCAATCTGATAACCGAGGTTAATCAAGTCACAGTAGTAACCACCGCTAACGCTTTCCCAAGTTACGTTGTCATAAACAAATCCTACTGAAGCGAATTTTTCAAGACCTTTGACTTCCGCCGCTTCTCTTGCAGTTTCATCCTCGATGGGATAGACAACGCCTTTTATTCTAATCCCTGAAATTGTATCCATTTTATCCTCCTTGTAGTTTAGCTGATGATCAGGACACCGTCTTCAACCGTAAGAAGGTTGTTTTCGGATTCCAAAACCAAAGTTTTTCCCTCGACCGACATCACAAGAACTCCCGTGTCACCCTTCTCGCCCTTGATGTAGTTTTCGGAAATGCGCTCGTCATATTCCGAAAGCAACGAGGCGATGCCGTAGAGCGCCTCCTGCAAGCTCATGGTGCGATCCCCAACGGAGGTGACACCGAGCAGAGTCGCAAGTTTGCCGTTTTGAATCGAATCGAGCAGAGCCTTGAACGACTCAATCTCGTTATTCTTCCAATCGGAGGGCAATGCAAGGTATTCTCCCACATCGGATGAGGAAAACGCGCTTGCAATATCGTTGTATCGGTCTGCGAGAAGCTTGGAGAGCTGGTCAAACCACACCTTCAGTTGAGATGCAGAGAGACCGCCCTCTCCATATCGCGTTGCGGCATTCGGTCTGTCCGCCAACGCCTGAACGCCGAGAATCGAGATCTGTCTCGGCGTAATCTGTTCAAATTTTTTCATGTTGCCTCCTATTGCTTGTAGCGACCTACAACCGTGTATCGGTAGGCAATGTAGAAGACAGAGAACGGCTTCATATATTCGTCAGAATACAAGAAGTATTGCTTCTCCACCCATTTCTTCTCTGCCTCTCTCACCGCAAAAAGACTATTGTCGGTTGTCGAGAGAGAAAGGTCACTGAAGTCCACATTGTCAAACGAAAAGATCTCACTGTTGATTCGTGCGATCTGCTCATACGGCTTCTTGTTCGTTCTCACCTTGACCTTTGCCGCAGATGACAAGAAGCTCTTGGTCTTGATGACCGTCGACTTCTTCACCGTAGACTTTGTGAGATGAGGAATGTCGCAATTATCCATCCTTGTAGCGCATCCGCAATAGATCACGCGATCGTCGAAGGTGTAGTACCGAGGATGGATCTCTCCGCGCTCATCTCGCATATCAAAGTTGAACGAGCATACCGTTCCGTTCGTAGTGCCGAAGAAAAGATTGTTGTCAATCACTTTCATGATCACCGCAGGATTAAACACTCCACCCGTCTTGTTTCCGCGAGTCGAGCAGAGAAGCGCACGAATGACCGTCTCGTCACCGCCCTCGTCGCTCTCATAAATGGTGAAGTATACGCGCTCGGTGTACTTGATTCCTGCAAATTCGAGCTCAAGATCGTCCTCATGGATCACAACGCCGCTGGTGCCGTCATCCATCGGTGGGTTGGCGATCTGATTGGTTCTGTCCTCAAATTCACCGCGATCCTCGTTGTAATACTTGGTTGCGGCGGCGAGAGGAACATTGATCCATTCGTCATCCGTTGCGCAATCACATCGGAGCGCAGATCGATGGCACACGGGGCAATATCGCACGTGCGCTCCCTCAAATTCGGGAGGAAGGCTATCGCTATATCTGTACTCGGTGTATTGCCCATCATACACGCCAATGTCCTCAAGGTAATACCATTCGTATTGTGTTGTGCCGGTATCATGCTCAAATCTCTGCCTGCTATCTGCCAAGAACACACTGCCGTTCACGTTCAGAACAAGATACCCATTCCATTCCGTGAGCGTAGCATCCTCAAGAGGCAGATTTGCGAGCTTTGCATCCACCATGCTTGATCGATGCTCGATCGCTCTCTCAAGCCTTACAGAGAGCTGGCTAACGCCCTCCAAGCCAAGCTTGGACACAAACACGGGGTCATCGAGAAAGTTAACACACGCGCCAATGCAACCGACTCCGTTGAGCCCCTGCACAGAGGGATACACCCTCGGCAGCAGATTCTCATTGGAATCCATTGCGGTGTGGAAAAATGTGGAGCCATCCTGCTGGGACTCCTTCTTGAGCACCATGAGCGTGTCGGCAACCGGCACCATTCCCGTGATCGGTATGTTTCCTACGCCGTCCTGCACATAGTTCAAGATGCCAAAATAGGTGGGATCAACGTATCCCGTGAGGTTTCGACCGCAATAGAATACGTGGTTGGGGAATGCAGGGTTACCAGACAGAAACACACGATTATCGAAGATCGTTGCAAGAGTACAATCCGTGATCATGTTCTCGATCTGCTCACGATACTCCGTAACGCCCGAAACACTGTAAAGCCGCTTTGATGCCGTGACATCAATTCCTGCATAGAATTCGGGTCTGCCCGCATCCTTCGGGGCTTGAGGCGCCTCTGCAAACGTGATCTTTCCGAGCGCGAGATCCACTGTGTAGTTGCTCACCACCTCGTCGTAGACCTTGACCGACACCACCTCGTCGAGATTGTTCTCGTTCATGTAGTATTCGGTTGTTGTTCCGTCTGCAATAAAGGTGTGCTTGAACAAGGGCGTTAGGACATTCCTCTGCTCATATTCTAATCCAATATCCGCATTCTCACCGCTTGGGACAATGTTGATATAGGTGGTTGGAACATACGCCGAAGAAACAACGCTCCTCACGGATTCCCCGTCAAAGACGAGGTAATTCTTTCCGTCAATGACGTAAAGACGATTGTTGAAAACAAAAGACTCGCTTCTTCGCTCGTTCATCGAAGAGAACAAGGCATCACTCGACCGCATTACAGACTCTTTGTACACCAAGTATACAAGGTCTCCCTTTGCAAGATCTCCGCGAGAGATTTCAAGCCTCTTCGATTCCACCAAAAAGGTGGTGTTTGCGAGGATGCTTTCTCCGCTCGACTTTTTCACGTCCACAACGCTCTCGATCGAAAAGTCGAGATCGATCAAGAACGTGAGCGTGCCGTTGGTGTTTGCGGATTCCTGCGGAAGCTCAATCGTGGCTTCCTTGTCAATGTTAACAGTATCGGGATAATTCTTCCAAAGGTAGAGCCTTGTTCCGGCATGAACGAGAACACTTCTGTTTACATCCCGAAGCTCATGGATGCCGTAAATGCGATCCTTATTGGGGACATCAAATCTACGTCTGAAGCCCGTGATCGTCTCAAGAGCACGACCTTGACCGGATTGGTAATCACGGAACATATTGACCGCATAAGCCAATCTTTGCCGATTGACTTGGGTATGATCAGAGGAAAAATCAACGCCACGGAAATCACCGTAGTATGCGCTTCCTTCGCTCGTATTTCGTGTCAAATATCCCATAAGTTCACCATCCGTTCGTGCCTCTGATTACCACGGGCTTCATGGATTTATGCCTTCGTTCAACGTCTGCCGCAAGCTCTCTGTACAATGCCATGTAATATTCAGCCTTGCTCGGCTCATCCTCCACCCACACATATGCTGCAACAAGCGTGGGAAGAAGCGCGCAAAGATCGGGGTCGAGATCGATCGTGGTCTCGTCAGTGCCTGCAGAACCACTGTTCACCAGCATCGCAGGTGCTCGATGGTATTGAATCCGATAAACGCCATTTGCATCGAAAGGAAGAAGAACGACTCTGCCATTCTCTACCAAGTATCCTTGATTGAGAAGGAGGTGGGTGTCATCATCCAAGATAGGGGGAGATGCAAGCGCAAGGAAATCATCGGTGAGCCCGCTGATGTCGTAGCGAGTGAACGGCTCATAAGCGGGAATATCCGATACGGAATCGCTATAGAGCCGATCATACATCGCCACGTTCTTGATGGAGTAGACGTATTCTCCGCTGAATCGGAGTCGGAACAGACCGCGCTTGAATTCACCGTCAACGGTGATAAAGCCACGATATGCCACGAATCCACCGCGAGAGTTTAGGTCTCTCGACCCGATCAACGACCATCTCCCAACGCCCTCGTTGTAATACTCGATATAGAGCACGCCAATACCATCCGCTTCGAAGTAGTAAGACTTTGGGTCTGTAGCCTCATATGTGAGCTCTGCGACCTTTTCAGCGGATGCGAAGGTGTTTTCACGGACAAGGTTGGGAAAGGGCTTGTGGTTCACTACACACGCCGCCACCGCAGGTCGGATCGCGTTGACCTGCAGTAGCGCGCGATTTGCGGTGTAATAGAATCGATCTTCATTTTCAAGGGAGTCTTCAAAACCGAGTTGCGACACTTGTCTGTAGAGATCTGATACTCGCATTTTGTCCTCCTTTAAGATCGGCTATTACGCGAGAGCGGTAGCGTTGGTTACGGCAGATGCGGAGTTGACGGCGCGGAGGATGTGCTTCCAAGTGGTGAAGCCAAGACCCATGCGGCAGTAGCCGTTCCAGAAGAAGTTTCTGGTGTGGGGATCGATGCCGTTGGTGATGTCGAGCTTCACGCGGTTGAAGAACATATTGCCGAGCAGATTCTCGTTTGCCTCGGAGGACATGACCATGATCTCGTCACCTTCTGCTTCCCAGCCGTCAAGGACAACGAGAGTCCAATTGCCGTACTGCGTGTTGATGTCGTTGTAGTCGGAGCCGGTGGTTCTCTCGGTGCCAACGATCTTCTTTGCCATCATCTCAAGCTCGGGGCGGTTGCAGGGGATGATCAGGGTGTCTGCGGTGTAGCCCATCGTCTCGCCGTTCTCATCCTTGAAGTTGCGGAGCTTGTTTGCGAGCACTGCAAGGGTCTTCTCAAAGGTTGCGGCATCTTTGGTGAATTCACCGTAGAAGTAGTTGGTCTGGGTCTTGCCCTTCATCTTGTCGGTGGAGTAGGTGTGACCGTTGTGGAACAGAGGCTTGCCGTCACCGGTGGTAAGGTCAACGGTTGCCTTGTTGAACACGAAGGAAGCCTTGGTCGCGTTGATGAGAGACTGCGCGCCAAACTTCACGCGGGTCTTGTAGTATGCGCGAACAAACTTCTTGGGCTTGTTCTTCATGTTGGTGCCCATGCCGAATTTCGCATCGTCAGCCATCTTGCGAGTGATGGTGAATTCCTTTGCGAATTCGATGTGGGAGATCGTCTTGTCATAGGTCTTCTCAACGGAATCGTTCTCCGCCTCCTGACCCTCTTCCTTTGCCATGAAGGTGTCGAAATCGCTCTCGCCCATGATGGTCTCGGCGTATCTGTTCGACTTCTCGATGTTGTAGAGCACGTCAAGGCTGGTCTTGTTCTTCTCGCAGAGATTGGACTCGTTCTCGATCAGAGCCTTGATGGGATGCTCAAATTTTCCGAACATCGGGTCATTCTTGCCCGACATTGCACTGTAGGTAAAGTTTGCCATTTTTGTGTGTCCTCCTTAAATTCTTACGACAATGGTATCTCCAGCTTTGGTTGCACCGTTCACGGATTCAACGGTTACCACGCCGTCGGTGGTGGTAGCGGTTACCTGCAGACCATCGGTGTGGATGGTCACCTTCGCGCCGGGCACGAGAGAAGTGGGAGCGGCGGTTACGGGAACCTCATATACCTGATTGGGCTCTACGCGGCAAGCGGCGATCTTTCTGCTTGCGGCAGAAGCCGAAATCTGACCCATAGCAATGTGGGTGGGCTTTGCGGTAGCACCGCACTTGGTGAGCTTGCCAGCCCCGTTGAGAACGAGTGCCTCACCTACGGAAATAGCCTCCGCAGCGGCTTCGTAGAAAACGGGAGAGGGAACGTTCTCTCTGCCGTTCTCAATTCTGATGAGCTTAAACATTTTTGAATTCTCCTATCATACAGTATTTTTGTACAAGGAAATGATCTCCTTGTCGGATTTTCCTGGGAAGAGCTCTCTCCACGCCTTCAGATCCGCTCTCGTCATAGGAACGGAGCTATCCTTTGCCCCCTTGGGAACAGATGTCTGGAGATGGCTCTTCGACTCGTGGAGCGACTGCTTTTTGACGGCGGTCGCAATTTCGGTTCGGATTCCATCGGGATTTGCGGCGGCATAAGCCTGCTTTGCGGAAAGACCCATGTCTCGGAGTCTTCCGAATTCGCGCTTGATCGCTTGAGGCAAATCACGAATGTCGGTGTATTTTTGGGTTTCGGGGTATGCCGCATGGAGTTCTGCAAGATCGGCTTTTGCCATCTTTTCAAATTCCTGCCTCTGCAGCAATGCACGCGCCTGCGCATCCCGCTCTGCGGCGGCTTTCTTCTCAAGATATTCTTTGGTAGTTACGCCTTCCGCTTCTGCGGCAAGAGAAGCAAGTCCCTCCATCACGTCATCGGTTTTTACGCCAAGCTTTGCAAGGGTGTCCTTGCTCTGCGAACGAAGTCGGTTGAGTTCGGCGCGAAGCTTGATCACCTCTTCGTTAGGCTTTGCTTCGGGCACCTTTGGCTCTTCCTTCTTCGGTTCTTCTTTGGGAGGTGTTTCTTCAGCCTTCTCCGATTCCTCGGAGCCTTCATCCGTATCCTCTACGGTCTCGTCGTCAACATCATCTTCATCGAATACTACATCGGGGATGATAATGTTTCCGTCTTCATCATACTCAAATTCATCGTCCCTTTCGGGCTCGTTGTCGACCTCTTCGGGTTCCTCCTCATCGGTGGGGTCGATGTCGGTGTCGATGTCTTCGTCTTCCTCGTTGAGTGTGATTTCGTCTTTTTCGTTCATGATCTTAATCTCCTTGTTGTGATCTTAATTACTTGGATTTCTTGGTGCCGTCGCGAAGATCGCTCCCCTTTACAACGGTTGCTTTGGGATCGTTGCTCACGGGTCTCGGTGCTTTGATTACGCCGCCCTGATTGGTGGCAAATCTGTTGTCCTTTTTCATGACTTTACCTCCTTTGCAATATTTTGAAATGAAAAGAGCCACAACAACCGAGATTTCCTCGGAAATTGTGGCTCTCATCTCAATGGATTTTGGCGCGTTTGTTATTTAGTTTCTATCGTCCAAAATTTGCCGCATCTCTTGCAACGGAATGCCATACCGAAAATGTGGCTTCCGTGCATGAGCCCGACGTTCTTCAGACGCTCCCCACAGTTGGGGCAGGTGATCTTTGTCACCTCGCAAGCATTGGTTTCTTTGATTGTAAGCATAGTCCACCCCTCCTAATGCGAATAATAGCACAAATTCATACGTTTTTAGTCGCAATTTATGCCGTTTTCGCATGAAAGGTGTTCAAAATCGCCCCATTTTTGGTCTCAAAACCGCAAATCGATGCAATTTCTGCTCTTTCTTCCTTCGAAGCACCCTTGAGAGTAAGGATGTATCGAAGCAGGGACTTCTTTGCGCTTTCCGCATCCATCCCGACCACATCCCCATCGGCTGGAGAATAGCCCATAGAGGCGATGAGAAGGAGCTTTTGGTTTCTGCTCAAGCCAAGCTTGTTGATGTACGATACAACCTTCTTGCGCTTGCTTCCGGCAATGGTGTTGCCCTTCCGATCCTTATCGCTTGTAATTCCCCTCGTTCCGAAATAGAACGAATAGAGTGAATCGTAGTCAACGCCGCCCTTGTTCAGATATTGCATCTTCTCATAGACGTCCTTGTTGTACTGCTCAAGCGATGCTTGCGCTCCGTATACGAGTCTGTATGCTTCGGCAAATCGGATATCCTCCTCCTCGATAGATGAGGTTGCCTCGATTGCTTTTGTCATGAGCTCATAATCGTCGATCGCGGTTTCGTATGCTTTGTTGATCAACACTTGAATCACGCGAGTCTGCTCAAGCTTTTCTGCCCTCGACAGTTCGGAGTTGTTTTGAGTCTTGCTCTTCTCCTTGTACATATTGCTGATAGCCTTTTTCACACGGTTGAGGTATCGCACTTGGTACTTGGCGGTATCATCGCCAGCCGTATCCGCATACTGTGCCTCATCGTAAATGTCATAGAAGCGCGTTGAGAGCTTGTTCGACATAACGGGATCAAGTGTGAAGTTGCCGGTGAAGAAATCCTTCTCCTCCTTCGGCGTGGTAGCAGGGAGAATGAAATCTCCGATGACACCCGAATACTGATCGAGAAGATAGTGAATCTTCTTGGGAGATGCTTCAAGACCTACAAAATCATGTGCCTTTGCAATCGCAATGGCAATCACACTCGTGTTCTCATCAAAGCGATCCTTCGGAGCTACGTTCTCAAACTGCCGCCCCTCGATTGCAGTGCCGTACCACGTGGTGTTGGTTGCAACGTCGAAAAACGGAGAGAGTATGGTGCGAGTCATACTGTCAACGGGGGATACCTGCTGAAGCACGTTGTCGGCGTAATCCTTCCAATCAACCACCTCACCCTGCGCCGCTTCAACACTTCTGTTTACCAAGCCGCCAAGTGCGCTTGCAACGCGACCTCTCGGAATCTTGATAAAGGTGTCTCCCGCTTTGATGAGGAAGTTGTTTTCCTTGTCACTGTCTCGGAGCTTCTTATAGTCCTCGTCATCCCCGTTCATGATCATGTTAAGCACCATAGGAGCGATTCCAACGATAGTAGCCTTGAGCGCAAGGATCGCCGCCTCCTTCACAGTTCTGACCGCCGTCACGTTTCTCACCATCTTGCTAAATCCCTGAATGGAAGGATTGAGGAACGGCATCACGGTGCGGTTGAGCGCCTTTGCAAGCTTTCCTCCTCTTGCAAAGTTTGTGGTAACGTCAGCGGAGTCAAGGATTGCTTGCTCCACACTGTTGCCAGCCTCGATAGAGGAGATGAATTCTGCAAGTCGCGGCAATTGTTCAACGAAGGAGTTCGCGTTTTCAATCGTGGTCATGGTCTTCTTGACGATGTTGCCCTCTGCCTTTGTCAGACCCCAGCTATTCTGCGACCCATCCGTGCCCTTTTCAAAGTCGAACACAGTGCTCGCAAAGCCTCCGTAGGCTCTGTAGAGCTGCCAATACTTTCCGTTGGTGGCGATCTCCTTCTGCGCAATTGCATAATTCTTCAAGAAGGTCTTTCCGAATCTTGTATTGATTCCGGCATCTTGGATATCTCTGATCGTGTTTCTCAACAAGAATGCAGGGTTCAAGGATGTTACACCGCGCTTAAACAATTTGTTGCTTGCGCTTACCAAATCTATCAGAGGATTACCGATATCGGTCTTCGGAGAGAATGCATCAAAGCCCGCAAAGATCTCCTTGCTGACTCTGATCGTTATGCGCTCTCCGTCCTTGAAGAAAGTGATCTCGTTGTCCTTCGGTCTGTGCTCGGTCGGATCATATGCCGCCGCTTCTTCGGGTGTCATCTTCTTGCGGGATACCACCTCAATGTGGGTAGTGTCTCCCTTTTCAACCGATGCATCGTAGAGCGCGTTGGCAAGCTGGTTGACTCGTCCTGCAACAATTGTCTCCATCACCTGCCGAGCAATGATCTTGTCGGGGTTCTGAAGCCTCTTTGTGCTTCCTTTTGCAGTTTTGACCGTTGTCTTGACCGCCATGTTGTACTTGCCCTCGGTCGCTCCGATGCCCTTCTTGGTGTCTACGCGGTAGGTCGGTACATAATGCGGATAGAGCTCTGCAAGATAATCAAAGTTATCTTTCGAGAGAAGCCCCGTGTCAACGCGATACTGATTGAGATTCTTGAGGAATCCCCAAAGCTTCTCCGCTTGCTCTGCGAATTCGGGGTGATCCTTCTCATACCGAGCAACGAGCTCCTCGCTTTCCTCTGCCGTAACGGGCGTTGCATCCTCTCCGGGCGTGGTGGGGATAATGTGTCCGTCCTCATCTTTTGTCCAACCAATCACGGGCTTGTCCTCAAGCGGCATAAATTCCTTGATCTTCTTGTCCAATTCCTTTGCGCGCTTGTTGACCTCTTTCGCTTCCGCCTTCAGCTTCTTGACTCGCTCACGAAGACCTTTTTTGATCTCCATATCGTGTCTCGTTCTGCCGAGCGCGGCAATCTGCTTCTCAAGCGCATCAATCTCCTTCTTGAGAGCATTGATCTTGGCAACGTCCTTCTTGAGATTATCAATGTCCGCTTGATGCCACTCCATCGACCGCTTCTTGAGAGTCATGCGGCTGAGATTGTGCTTGTGGAAGAGATATCCGAAGAAGTCTGCGGTAACCTTCTCTCCCTGCTTGGTGATGGGATTCATAATCGGAATCAAGCCCTCTCCCTGCACGAGCGTATCCATATTGTCCTTGTCTGCGCTGACACCGATGCGCATCTGCTGACCGCCGATCATCTCGTTTGCCTCGGTTCTCGCGGCTCTCACGGCTTGCACCTTCGACTCGATATCCTTGATGCCGAGTTGCTTGCCAATCACCTCAATGCCAGCCTGCTCGTTGGTGACGGCAATTTGGAATTGAGTCCACAGAGAGAACGCCTTGTCGCGCTTGCTCGGCTTGTAGCTCTCCTCCTCCATCGAGATCGAGGCGCGAGTTGCTTCGATCGCTTCGTCGATGTCGATGGCGTAGCGGATGTCTCCGGAAAGTGTGCCTTTGGTGCGCTCTACGCCGAGTTTTTTTGCCACATCCTCAGAAAATACCTCGTTAGAAAGCGGAATACTCTTGACATATTCGAGAAAATCTGCTATACTAACTATAGGAGACTCTGAGGAGATGAGAGAGCTTTGCTCTGTAACAGCCGTGCCGCCAAGAGCGGATGTAGGAGTCTCTGTTTTTTTGCCCTTAACCGCACTAAGCTGGTACACATCAATTTCTGTTACATTGTTTTCGAGCTTGGAGACGACGGAGCGAACCACATAAAGGTTCTCGCTGTCGCGGCAAGCTCCGAGAAGCACATAGGACATTTCTGCCTTCCGTGTTGCGCTACCGTTAAGCTCGTTCACAGCGACGCTGTTTTTCAGCACATCGCCAATTTTCATAACCGCAAAAGCTGTCTCTTGGCTTCTTGCGATGCCGTGTGTCATACCATTTTTGCTCAATAAGACATCCAGACCGATATCATCGACGCGCACATAGGTGCTTGTCTCGGTGTTATTCGGGTTTTTTTGTTTTCTGGCGTTGAGCCTGCCGCGAGCTACGACGGCGTTTGTGTCGACCTTGCCATTTTCCGTCATGGGAAGCTCTGTAGGGAAGGTTACCACCGACAAATCTCTCTTTTTGGTCAGAGACTCATAGGAATAAGCGTCTGCACTCGGAGCGTAACCGGTATTATGGGACACCGGCTCAAAGTCAATAGCTTTCCGCACAGATTTGCTATTTCCTTGATCGAGGATCTCGGAAACCACCTCTTGCCGCTTCTGTCGGATTACCTTCTCAAGCTCGGCGTTGCTCATTCCCTCTGCGGCAAGCTTGGCATATTTCTGCCGCTCGCCATCGTTGGCAAACTGCTGGAGGAGCTCGGTTCTGCGGAGCTTCTCGGAATCCTTGAAGAATTCCACCGCCTCGTCGAATTTGTAATTCTTGAGTGAGAGCCGCTCGGCAGGGGATGCCTTGCCGTCTGGGGTGAAGAGATTGTAGTCTACAAGACACTTGTAGTAGCCGTAGGGGATGCGGTAGCCGCCATGCTCAAACGAGATGTCATCGATCGTTGCATCCTCTGTGAGATATCCAAGCTCCTTGCCGTATCTCAAGATGTTCTTGAGCACAGAGGCGTTGTTCTCCACATACTCTCGGAATTTCGGCTTGTACCCAGCCTTCTTGCACTCGTCGATGTATGCCGTGAGGTTCTTCTTGATGAGATCCTTTTGAGAGAGGTTTTCGGTGTTCTCAAAATCCCAGAAGGAGTAGATGTCAATCGGCTTCTTCACCTTCGTGTTTGCCTTGTGTCCGTCTGCGGTATCCGCGTACACCTCGCTCTGCTGGCGCGTATGATCCTTGATGTCGGCATAGCCGAGGATCTCTCGACCACCCTCGCGCACGATCGTCTCGCGCACGGTGCCCATCTTCACGCCGCTCTTGTGGAATGGAATGAAGTATGCAACGTCATCGTTTGCCATGACCCACGCCGCCATCTTCTCGTTCTGCGACACGGCGATGATACCGGTGTTGCCGCTCTTGTCGGAGTCTACCACCTTGTAGATCTCCTCAAGGCTCATCGGGAAGGAATCGTTTCTGTCGATCTTCCACACTCCCTCATCGTTGTACATGAAGATGGAGATATTGCGCTTGAGGTTGGTATTCTTGGTTGCCTCAAGGAATGCCGGCACCTTTGTGTAGGCGTGACCGGTGAGACCAAGTGTGCCCGCCTCAAAAAGCACCTGAAGAACGTCGACGAAGTTTTGAATCTGAAAATCCGAATAGGATTGCAGACGGAAGCCTCCCGTGGATGCAATCTTCTTCACGAGGCTTTTGTTGATGGTTCCGTCATCCTTCGTGAGCAATGCGGTGAGCTCTCCAAATCGGAACGGAGTCGCTCCTCTCGGCATCTTCGGCTTGCTCTGCCCATAGAATGAGTTGAAAGCCTCATATACCAACGGCATCTGAATCTTGAGCGTTGCAAGACCATCCTCCGTTGAGAGCATATCGATCGTGATGCTTTCGGGAGACACCTCATACTCCGCAAGGGCATCTCGCACGAATTTGCGAGTCTCGGAGTTATTGGATTTCAGTTGCCCCTTCTTTTTGCCGCTCTGCTCATAAAGTTGAGGATTGCTTGTGTTGCTTTCGTTCGACTCCGTAATGAGTGTTCGGAACGCCTCTGCCATCGGTGCGAGATTCTTTCGCATCGACTCCACGTAGCATTCGCGGCAGGGCTGTGTCAAGCCCTTGTCGGCAAGCACCTTGTGGATGTAGAAGTAGTTATCCACGTTCTTGAAGAATCGCTTGCTTTCGGGGACACCTCTGCGCTCCTCTTCACGAACGATATCATCATAGATTTCGGCAAAGTTTTTGCGCTTGTCGCATATGGTGGAAATATCGCTTGATGTGAAATAATCCGAGTTGGGCTCAAGGGAAGAGAACAAAGCGCGCTTTTTGCTATCCTTGCGCACCTCTCCGTTCTCGCGCCATGTAGGATCATCAATGATATCGTATCCCGCTTCCTTCATTGCAACGGCAACGTCAACAATGCCCTGAATGGAGTCCTCGATCTCTTTGCGAGCATCCTGCTCGTTGAAATCGGGAATGCTCTGTCGCATATTATCCAAGCACTCTTGAACATAGTTGCGGTAGCCCTCGGTCTCGCGGTAGTCAATGCTCTTGAATTCCTCGACCGAAATCTCCTCCGCGCCCTTTCCCTCTTTGGTGACGTAGTTATCACCGAGGAATGTACGCGAGATCGACGAGAAGGATTTTCTTGTGTTGTCCTTTTCCTCCTCTTCCTCTCCCGTCACAGTGGGCTTGGGCATCGATTTCTTAATCCGAGTCAGACCGCCCTCCTCCGATGCATTTGCCTGCGCATTGCGCTCTGCAAAGGAGTCGAACATCTTCTTATAGGTGCGGTAGAATTTCTTCGCGTAGCCGGAAAGCCGCTCATTCGGATCATTCGATGCATTCTTGAAGAAATTGAGAATCTTATCCTTGAGGGTAGGCTCCACCTCAAGAAGCTTTTCAAGCACGTTTTTGTTGCCGAGGATGTCCTCTGCATGATATGCGCTGATCTCGTCAAGATAGAGCTCTGTGCGGCTCACGTCGGTATCCTGATCGGCATACGCCGCAATGATCTTCTCTTGAATCTCGGGCGATACGCGCTTGAGCGCCTCCTTGTATGGGATAACGGCATGAACCTTGCCATCCTTTCCGAGATACTGTCGGATCGCATGGTCAAGCTCGTGGATCAGAATGCGCTCCGCGCCTCTCTTGGAGTTGGGATTTACCACAAAGCGATTCTTCTCCCCGTCATAGAGTGCGCTCTCTCCCTCCTTGAGCGAGGAATCGAACACAACGTCAACGCCCGACCGAGCGGATACTCTCGCGTACAGAAGCGCATCGGCATCGCTGATGCCTTTTGCCTTTGCATCGCGGATCACCTTGCGGATCATTCCCTTGTTCGGCTCGTTGAGCTCGGAATAGCCGTCCACGTTCTCTCTCGCATAGGTGTCTGCCTCTGCCGCTTCTCGTTGGAGTCGAGCGGCTTCATCGACCTGCTTCTGCACGTCTTCCATGATTGCAGTTTTTTCGGTGTTGTAGGATGCGAGGCGTTTGTTCACGTCGGATGCAGTAAGGCTCTTGGTGGTGTATCCGCTCTTGTAATCGTGGATCAGATACGAATCGCCATCTTTGGAAACGCCAATGTCGAGGCTTCCGTCGGTGTATCGGGCAGATTGACCGTTCTTGAGGTTGATCCGCTTGGGAATCGATCTCGCAGACTCCGCAGGGATTGCTTGGAGCATCTTGGTGCGCTCTCTTGTGCTGACGTTCTGCTGAACGCCACCGTTCTCAATGAATTGCTCAATCTTTTTGGCAAAGGAATCCGAATCGAGGCTTGCCCAGCTATCAATGCCAAGAGCCTGCGACACCGCATTGATCTCCTGCGAGGTTGCCGTCTCCAAAAATCTGTTGAAATCCACCTGCGAGGCAAGCTTTCTTCCTGCGAGCGTTGCATGGGTGAATTGCGCAGAATCAAGAAGCAGCTTACCCGTTGCATCCGACACCGCAAGGCTACGAAGCGTTTCGTTCTCGCGCAGTGCCTTGTAGATGGAGGACGGATTGCTTGGATCATATCCCTTCGTAATCTCTTCTGCGGTGACAGAGTATGTCTGTCCCGTTGTCTTGTGCTTGTATCCGTATTCCGAGAGTCTCTGTGCCACCTGCGGCGCGTTGCTAACAATGTTCAAGGCTCTCTGTGCCACAAACATATTTGCAGACGTTGCCACATTCTGCCGATAGAGGTCACCGAGAAGCTTCTTCTGTGTCACGGTGACCACCTGACCGCCCGTCTGCTGCAGGCTCTGCGAGAGCTTGTTTCGCGTATCCTCAATGGTCTTGAACACCTCGTCATCCACGTTGTTTTCGGTTGCCCAAGAAGAAAGATCGTTTGCAGTGTTGAGCACCTCGGTAGCACCGCCTCTGTTGGCGATATTCGTGCCCTTTGCAAAGCTTGTGCCGGAATCAAACACAACGCCGGTGCCGCCCATGACCACGCCGCTCAAGCCGCCTACAAAGCCCGAATAGAGCACCTCTTGAGGCGTTGCAAATGCCGCGCTTGGGTCATAGGTCATGCGCTTCCATACGGGATCAAGGATCTCGGAGGTTGCTTCCTCAAAGAATTCTCCTGCGAAGCTCGATGCGAGCGTTTTCAAAGCGCCCTGCTTTGCCACCGTCTTTGCGGTCTCCTTTCCGAGAGCCTTTGCAAAGCTCTTTACAACCGCACCGCCTCCGAGCGACAATGCCGTTGTTACGCCCTCCAGAGAGCCCTCTGTAAAGCCCGACAAAGCACCGTATCCGTAGGTCTTTGCATCGAGGTTGCCCGTTTCCTTGTAGGCACTCTTAACGGCGTTACCTGCCGCGCCAAGACCCGAAGTGACCGCCGCGCCAAGAGGTGCAAGAGCCGCCGCAAAGCTTCCTGCTCCCGCTCCGCCCGTGGCAACAGTGATTGCGGTAGCGGCGATAAGACCGGGCAAGCTCGTTCCAATGCCGCCTGCAACATCTCCCGCCGTCTTCATGAATCCGCTCGGATTGTACCATTCTTCGGGATGGCTATACCAATCGCCAAACCAATCGTTTGCGATGATATCCTCCGCCCACTCATCGTTCCCAAAAAGCTTTGCCAAGCCGGAGGTGACGTAGTCGACACCGCCCTCAATGCTAGACACAAATCCTACGGCGAGCTTTTCGGCAAGGAAACCGAGACCGCCAAGCAGACCACCGTTGTTGGTGGTCGCTTGTGTGTTTGCGGTCTGGCTTGAGGCATTCCAATTCGTGTATAAAGTTTTTTGCTTCTCCACCTTTGGCGAAGAAGAAAAGGAATAGATTGCCATAATGCCTCCTTGTTAGAATTTGTTATCGTTGTTGCCCTCGTGCTCAAGGACCGTGGTGCTGTTGTGGGGGATGTTTTCGTTCTTGCCTTTGATTATTCCAATCAACTCTTTAATATTATAAATTCCGATTGGTTTTCGCCACATTCCCCGATCATAAATATAGACATCGTTTCCGCCCCAAACAACCAGATTTCCTTCTTTGGGATTTGGAATGGCTATTTTTAAAAGATCAGAAATCGTATTGTCCGCAACATCAGTTCTTGTCATTAGGTAGTCCTTGCCATTCGACAATGAGAAGTAGTAGTTTCCGCCGTCAAGATATGTGTTTCCGGTCACATCATTAGAAAGATGAACCATTTTTGTCGCAAGATCTTTCTTAATTTGTTTGGCGTGCCTCTCTGCGATTTTGTGGTCTTTTTCAAGGGTAGATACACTATTTACAAAAGCAGAGAGTTCTTCATCCGTATTAACATCCTTTATCTGGCTCTCAAGTGCGGAAGCATAATAGTTCTGATATGTTCCGTGATCAATCGTCTTCGCGCCGTATGCCGACTCAATAGCATCAACAAACGACTCAAAGTCACCGCTCTCAATGTACGATTCGATATCTTCCACGATTTTCGCATCTCGCTCAGCTTTCAATGCATCCACATCCTCTTGGGTGAGACCCTCATCCAGCAAAGATTCGATCTCCGTATCCGTAGTGTCGGATGTCACCATGCCCTTGTAAGCATCGACAATGCCCTGATGCTCCGCTTCTGCCTCATCCAGCTCGGCTTGCTCCGCTTCCTCGACAGAGGTGGCGTAATCATCTGCCGCTCCCTCAATCGCGCGAATCTGATCCTCGGAGAGACCAAGATCACGTGCCAACTGCAGTGCTTGCTCCTTGGTGTAGCTTCCGGAGTTTACACCCTCAAGAAGCGATGCAAAATCTCTGGTTGCTTGGGTGCTCTCATTCCTGGTGCCTTCAAGATAGTCAAGCCAGCTGCTCGTTTCGGTCTCGCGCTTGGCATCCGATGCGGCTTTGTCAGACTTCATCTTGTCAATCTCGGCATTTGTCATGCCCTCGTTGTAAGCCTTGTTCGCATCCGCTACGGACTGCTTGTGTGTTGCATTTGCCTCCGCATCCGCTTTAATCTTGTCAAGCCCTGCCTGGGTTGCGGTTTCGTTGTATTCCATGTTCGCGTTATGCTCTGCGGCATCTCTTTCGAGGTTGGCGGCGTAGAAACCCTCCTCATATTTGCGGTTCGCATCCGCTACGTCTTTGGTATAATTGCTTTCCGCCGTATACTGATTTTGACGGTGAGCAGAATCCGCTCCAAGCACCTTATTGTCATGCTCTCTTTGCGCATTGTAGATCGCGTTGTCGCGCTCACTCTCCGCACCAAGAAGATTGGTCTGATAGGTGGTATCGATCTCGTAATTTCGATTGATTCTGTTGATGTCAGCTTGATGCATCCGTTGCAGATATTCCGCTTCGGCTTGACGTTCTGCCTCGCTTTGGACATATCCTGCCTCACGCTTTACGCCTGCCGCTTGAGCATTTGCCGCTTGAGTCTCCGCTCTTTGCATAGCATATGCTTGGTTATCAAGATACGCGCTATATCCACCCGCATTGAGCCCCATGCTTGCCATCTGCTCCGCTTTTGACCCGTAGGTAGCAAGGCTCTGCTCGTAGGAATTACGCGCATCAATCACGGCTCTTTCGCGCTCTCGATCCGCATCCGCAACAGCCTTATCATATGCGGCTTTGGCGGATTCGGCGGCGTTTTGCTTGAGTTGCGCGGCAAGACCGACGTCCTTGTTGTAAATATCGTCCGACATCGTCTTTCCGGTGGCAAGTTGAGTATCGAGCGCGGTCTTGATCTTGTCAAAAGCATCTTCGTGGTATTCCGTATCCTTCTGCAAACGCTCTGCGGCGGCAAGATAAACGGCATCACGCTCCACGTTTGACATCGACAAGAGAATAGCCTTCTGATCCTCTGCAAGCGAAATTCCGTCCTCAAGCATCTTTGTGATGTAATCTATAGTTGTGCTATAGTTATTCTCTGCATAATCGATTTCGGCGGTTTTCTTTTGCCCTGCATATTCCATGATCTTATCGTAGGTCTCCTGCGACAAGCTATCCAGAATCACTTTGATATCATTTGCAATAGCAAGGTCTGTTCCGCGGTTTTCTGTGAGAGCGGCTACAAGCTTATTAAACACCGCTTGACCCAATGCCATATCCGAGTTGTATTTCTCATTTGCAAATGCAAGAAGAGCATCGTATTCTGCTTGTCTCGTGGATTCGGTCATGGTCGGATCGACAGATGTTCCCGCAGGGGAAGTAGAAGTGCCGGCAGCAACCTCTGTATTTGCTCCAGCCCCGTTTTCCGTGGTGTTAGTTTTAACCTCTTCACCCTCATCATCTCCTTGGATGTATGGAGTCGCTGTTTGATCGTCAACAGGACGATCAGCCTTTTGATCAAGCCCTGCGAGCACCTCGGCGGTCTCCTTGTCATTCTCCTTGGTTACATCGCTTGTACCTGGCTTTTCCGTTTCAGAAGCGATGAATTCCTCATAGGTCATGGGAGGGGCTTCCACTTCTTCGCTCATTGTAGGAGCATTGTCGGGTGCATTAGGGTATCCGTTTCCTACCGTGGTATTTCCGGACTGATTTGAACCTACCTCGTTATGATCGTTTTGCGGCTCGGTCGGTGTGGTAGGCGTTGTCGGCTCGGCATCTCCGTTTACATAATCGCCGTAGGATGTATTATCCGTAGTCGGCTTGGAAGGAGGATTGCTCGGCGTGTTGTTTTCTGGAACAGACGGTGTGCTTGTAGTGCCTGCTCCAGCCGTTGCTCCAGCCGCTCCGTTTGTCGGTGTGGTGGGCGTGGTAGGAGCCACATTGCCAAAATCGGGGTTCGGGTCTCTTGATTGGGGAGGGAGATTGGCGGCAGGGTCTTCCGTTTTCGGAGCATCCGCGTTTACGTAGTCTCTTCCGTATGTCGCGTTTCCACTCAATTCGGGGTTGGGGTCTACCAACTGCTGCGGCAGGTTCTGCTTCGGATCTTCTGCCGTTTCTTGTTTTTCTCCAAGATTTGGATTCGGGTCTACCAACTGAGGAAGCAAATCTTGTTTGGGGTCTTCTGCTTTAGAGTCTCCGTTTACATAATCGTTTCCGTATGTAGGAGTCGGCTCCGTCAATTGCGGATTAGGGTCTCTAAGCTGAGGATGGACTTGCGGCTCTTCCTTTTTCTCCGGCTCCGATGAAGGTGTAGTAGGTGTAGTGGGAGCGGAAGCGGAAGGAAAAGGAAAAGGGAGTGTAGTAGGTGTAGTAGGTGTAGTAAGAGTAGTAGGTGTAGTAGGAGTGTAAGGGAAAGGAAAAATAGGTGTGGTAGGTGTAGTAGGAGCGGCGGGCTCGGTTTTTTTACTATCCGTAGCTTCATCTTCCATGCTCCAACGCGTTTCTGCATTAGAGGTGTCGAATTCTTTCGCCTCGCCCACCTTGAGCCCAGCCAATGCATATGCATCGGCGTTGACCGATCCCGTGCGCTCAAGACCATTGTTTTTCTGCCAAGCGCGCGTGGCGATCTGGGTGATCTTGTCAAATACTCCGCTCGCAGTGACACCATAGCCCTGCGACATGAGATATTCTTGCCACTTTTTGACCTCTGCGCCCTCCGCGCCGAGAGAAAGCAAAAAGCCCTGACCACTGTTTCCCGCGCCGGCGTTGCCGGTCTCGATGCCGTGGTTTACGATTGCCATTATTATTTACCTCCTGCGATATAGTTTGCGAGATATGCCTCATATCTCGATCGGTTGTCAACCTCCGCCTGGAGATCCTCAACCTGATTTTGCATCATCTGCATCTCTTGCTGACGAGCGATCTCCTCGCGGAGTCGCTCCACGTTATCATGGGCAAACGGATAGTGTGCGCTCTCCATATTAAGCCAGAAGATCAGCAGTGCGCGAGGGTCTTGAGGATTGCCATAAGCGCCTTGCTGGAAGTTCAAGCGGTTCTCCTGCCAAAGCATATCCCTCTGCCGCTCAACGTCAACGCTTGCATCCGCAGAGAAGAGATACTCGTTGTTGTAGTAGTATACTCCAGCCTCGTCGCGCTCGACGAAATCGTAGCGGTTGAACGTACTGTTTTGAAGCTTGCCCATCGCATCGCGGTAAACGGAGGGTCTCGGCTCGTCCGCATATGCAAGGTAGTATTGGAAGATGATCTTATCAATATCCGCATACGCCGCATTTTTCATTTGCCGCTTGGAGTCGAGCCGTCCAGCCGCCTGCTGAATCTGCAATTGCTTTGCCTTGCCGCTCTGCGCACTGCTATCCCTCTGCCCTTGATAGGAGTCGGTGATACCGAGTATGCGCTTTGCTTGATCGTAGATGCGGTCAGATGCCGCCTGATCGCGCGAAATATCGACGGATAGGTCTACCCTGCCAAACAAAGAGAAATTGCTCTGATTTGCCCTGAACGCCTTTTTGAAAATGCTATTGTCAAGTTCGATGTCGACGTCATCGGGGACGATGGGATATACTCCGCTCGAAATGATCTTCTCCATGATGCGAGACTCAATCTTGTTGATCGCCTGCTGCTGCGGACGGATAAATTCACAGTCAGACTGTCCAAACAAGGACTCCTCCTGCGACGTATTTTTGCGGATGACGATCGGGAGGAGAGTCGGTCGGTAGAACGGTATCTTTGTAGCCTCCATCTTGGGGACTTGTACCTCGATCATGCCCGGCACAAGCACTCCGTTGACAAGGTCCATCGCCACGTTGCCGCTCGGATCGATCGCCTGCCTCTGCTCGGTTGTCATAACGATCTGTCCGTCCTTGATCACCTCGCTTGCCGCGGGGATGTAGCCTCCATCCGAGAGAGGGATGTCTCGATCAAGCTCCTCATACTCGTCGCTCTGCAACTCATAGTCGGACTCCTTGTTGCCCTCACAGGTGCAGATTTCCTTTCGTTTGCCGCACTTCTTGCAGACGTACTTCTTGCGGGCGTAGTAATCCTCAATGTCAACAATCTCGGTATCCGCGCTCCAGATGTACTGACACACCTTGTCATCGTCATCTTTGTAGTAGCAGACATACAGTGTCGCAGTCTTGTCATCGGCATTGTCCTCCGACTCTGCCTCCTCTGCCACATCAACGGATACTCCGTATTTGCGCATGATCTCCTCTTTTGTGGTCTCAAACTCGACAAAGCAATACTCCATCTCGTTTATGTCAAAGATGTGCGGCTGACCCGTAAATTTCTTGGGGCTCAAGCAAGAGACCTTGACATCTCCCACAGTGTTATGTGTCACAACAGACTCGTCCCACTCTACAAGCCACACAGAGCCTCCGTAGATCGGGTTGTATCGCTCGTCAATATCGTTCATGACCTCAAAAGGTAGGTCATCTCGCTTGTTGCGGAGCATTGTCTCAATCCGCTTGGCATTGCGCTCGTTACGCTCGCTCCACATCTTTGGCTTGACGGATGGGTTGGGGATGTAGCTCGTCACCTGCGACTCGACAAGCTCGTAGGTGATATTACGGATTTGTGTAGCCTCAACATCCGACCCGTCGATCGCGCGGTCTCCCTTGTATTGCCGCAGATGCTGGTCGAGCTTGCCGTATAGCTCCTCCATCTCACCCCGCGCGTCTTGGTATAAATCCTGAAAAAATCTGAGCTTTGACTCGCTCTTATCGATCATCATAGTATTGGTAAACCTCCATATCGTTTGATTAGCAGTCTTCTCTCTGCCTCTGTGCCGTGGATATAATCCTGCTTGTGATCTGCTCTATAGAGCACTCTGCGCGTCTCGTCGACCTTGTTGGGCGATGTCCAATAGATCGCAAAGTAGCGGAGCGCATCGGGACTGTGGGTGATCTCGTGCGGCTCGTTGCATACGTCGGTAGGTCGGTTGGGGTCGCGTTGCAGGAGCGGCAGGTGCTTGATAAGTGTAGTGCAGGTATTGAATATGTGCAGCCTCGGCTCTCCGTCTGCATTCTTGAGCAGTAGCTCCTTGATCGCCAACCATCCCGACTCGCGATCGTTGTTAGACTTGGTAAGGGTGAGACCGTTCTCGTGGAAGATAAGAGCCTTGCTCTTACCGGTCTCTTGAGTGCGGTTCCAAAGGTCAGGCGGTGCAAGCGTTGCATAGATGTCCTCGTCGCTCGGCGTTAGCTCTTGGATCGTGCTTGCCGCAACGCTGATAGGCAGATCGGGTGAGCAATACTCCCGATAGACGTATGCATTATGGTTGTTATCAACGGCGATCCAATATGCCGCAAGCATATCGAGACCATAGTCGATAGCGATGTATCTACGCCATTCGGGGGGAATCTCAAACGGCGTACATACGTGATCCTCGCGCCTAAACTCCGTAAAATACTGCCCCTCAAAGATGTCCCAATCGCCGTTGAGAAGGGCTCTGCGCTCGTTCTCTGGGAGTGCCATGAGTCTCTTTTTGTAATTGGGGTCGCTCTCCATCAAAAATAGGTTGTCATCAACGAGTGACGGGATAAATATACGCCGCATCCCATCGACCCCCTCAAAGGAGGTGTTAGGCGGTGCGGGGTCGACAAATCTCTCCTTGACCCATGAGTGACCGACTCCACCTGGGTTTGTGGATGACTTGATCTGTTTAGGGAAGCTATTCGCGCCTCTCACACGAGATATCAGGTAGATATACTGATCGTAGGTAAAGTGTGTAAGCTCGTCAAATCGCACCACATCGTACTCGGCAGATTGGTATTGGTAGACATCCTTTTCCGTCCCGCAATAGCCAAAATCAATGCAGGAACCGTTTGCCCATTTCCCCACGTGCAGAGATGAGTTAAACGTGAATATATCCCTTGGGTATAGAGCAAGAGCAGTGCGGATCAGGGACTTGTCGAGCTCCGCAAAGGATCGTCTCAATATTAACTGCTTTGATCCCGCATAACGGAGCGCAAAGAGCATCGCATCTACGATCTGACCATAAGATTTGCCGCCTCCAGCCGCGCCGCCGAAGAGCACCTCATCCTCTGTCGCACCGATAAATGCGCGTTGCTTTGTTGTGATGTCAATGCTTATCGATGACATTGATCTTGACCTCAAACGGAGCGGTACCGTCCTTGCCGGCAATCTCGTGCTCGGACTTGTCGCTCATGCCGTGATCGTTGGTGGCGACAAACTTGGCAAAATTGGCGTTGTAATATCCGCAGACGGCGTTAGAGATGAGCTTTGACTTCTGATATTCTTTCGCACGCGCGTATGCGTGCCTAAAACGAGCACTCTGCTTGCACCAATTTAGCAAGGTGTCTCTCACCACACCAATCTTTGCCGCAAAGCCCTCGAAGGTGGGATACTCGTTACCGATGATCATGATCGGCTTTCCGTCTGTCCCTCCTATCTCCCTTGTGTTCGGGGTGGAAAAATACTCGATAAGCATATCGGCGTACTCCTCCTTATATTTAGAGGCGGCAGCATTTTCAAGTTTAAACTTGTGATCCTCTGCCTCTCTGCGCTCTTTAGTGTAAGATCCGCGCTCTGGATTGCGTTCTTTTTTTGTTGCCATAAAAGATACCTCCTTTGGCACATATAATATCTATAGATGAGTATAGACCACAAAGGTCGCAAAATGGTCGCAAATAATCGCCTCGAAAAAATTTTTTAAACTTTTTTTGAAAAACCTCTTGACATACCCGATGGAGTATGCTATAATGATGGCACGATAGCAAATCCACCGATCAACAAAAACACCGAAAAGGAGAACATCATGAAAGCATTCACCACCATCACCGAAAAGGACATCCTCTACCACGCATATCATCACATCCTCGACCTTTGGCTAAAATCAGAAGATAACTACTCCAAGAGCATTCTCGCAGGCAAACCCAACAGTATAACCAAGTACCGCAGAGACAGATACCACGCACAACTCGAAGAGCTTCACGCAGCGATCCTCGAATTGGAAAAAGAAGCACAGTAAACCAAATCGGAAAGCGAATCCCCAAAGGCGCAGAAAGGATATAACATGAAAATGACAAAGACTTACGCAAAGTACATCTTGACCCTTTGGAAAGACAAATCCCCCCTCTTCAACGGCAGCATGACCGAAGGACAGTTTGACGCCTACCTTGAGATTCACGGCATCGGGCAGGCAGAGCGCATCGTGATCCTGACCGCGCTCGTCATGGCAGGAGCGAAATTCGCAAACAATTGAGGAGGGAGACCGGCATGAAAATCATCAAGACCGTTTTCGAGATCATCGCGCTTCTCGTTGGAGCGCAGTGCGACACCTACAAGCAAGCCGTTGCAGATGGAATCTGCGACTTCTCGGGGCAAGGAAAGTGAGGGAACGACATGACCATGACCAGCGGACATCACGAATGCTTCCAACGTTTACGGCGTGCAAGACTATCTAACCCTGTAAACACCGACGAATTGGAGAACATCCGAGACTTTTACGGATACGACCTATACATAGAGTGCCTGCGGGAAGTTCTGAAGATCAATGCATTTGCAGAGGAGAACGGTCTGTCGTTCGTCGGTGCGCAGAGAATGATGTATGAGATTGAGAACGACATCGACACCGAAGCACCATTTGAATCATTGAGAAGCTGATTTACAGAATGTTAATTTAATCGCAACGGAATCGCCACAAAATGATGGTATCATATCAAGAAAGGACGGTGAGAACATGAGCATTAAAGATAAAGACCGCAAAGCGCGAGAGAATTACCGCAAGAAGGTGGAAAAGGTGCAGTTTGAGTTATTCCCAGGAGACGATGATATAAAGCAACGTCTTGCAGAGGTCAAAGAGACCGAAGGAAAAGCCGCATACATTCGCAGACTGATCCGTGAGGATATCAAAAAGGGATGACCGCAAGGTCACCCCTTTTCCTTTTTGCTTTTATGCCATCATTATGATCACGTTATCAGCGATAGTCCGACTGCGATATCGTGGATCGCTTTCCGTTTGCGGGCGTAATAGGTGTTTTTGGCGAGGAACGGAGAAGCCTGCGAGAAATGATACCCTCTGCGGCAGCAGATGTCGCTCAAGAGACTCTTTCTGATCCCAACCTCAACATCATCAAGCGCATTGTCCACTGCATTGTTAAGGGCAACATACAAAGCAAGCACGTCTCCGTCAACAGACCCAAATTGGATCATGCGAGACCGTCTGTCATAGTCATCGCACACTGCTCTCACAAGCTCTACCACGGTGCGCGGAATCTCCCACTTGTGGTATATCCTCTGCTTTGCCATTTTAGTCCTCCTCTGTCAGTTTGTTGTAATCGATCACAATGCTTACAGGTATCGGTCGCCTATGCTCCATAAACATACCGATCTGAGTCGCAAGCACGTCCGACGGCTTGATCTGAGATAGCCGACAAAAGCGTGACGGTCTCTGTACATTGCCGGACGGATTCGTGATAAACGTGCATTGATCACAGATGGGTGTGTTTCTGTTTGCACAGTCTTTGCATTCAAACTTCATGGTTTTCTCCTTTCCTTGCGAGTGCGATGAGCTCCCGCATTTTTTTATAGTTTATTTTTTTTGCAATTGAGTCGATGGTGGCAAGGGTCATGCGCGAGATCTCCTCCTCTGACTTGCCGAGCCTCAATCCGAGAGGCAGGACGGCATTGTTCCGTACAACCGCGAAAAGCACAACCTCAAGCCTCTCCAGCTTTCTCTGCAGGCGTTCAACCTCTCCCATGATCATCTCCTACCCGTGCTCCCTATGCCGCCTCTGTTGGCGTTTCCAAGACTCTCTACGGTGACAATCTTGAGCCTCGGTTGATGCTTGATGATGCGAAACTGACAGATTCGGTCTCCGCGCAGGATCATGGTGTCGCGGACGGCATACGCGAGGAAATTCCACTCGTCATCGTCGCCCTTGTAGGATTCATCAATGATTCCGATGCTATTTGCGAGCATGATGCCGTGCTTGGCAAATGTGCTTGACCGAGGCGCGATGAGCGCCTCATATCCCTTTGGGAGTTCCATCGCTACACCGAGCGGGATGCGGGCATACTGTCCAGCCATAATCTTGACGTCCTCGGCGGCGCGTAGGTCGATCCAATCCCCCACGGAGATCTTGGCGATCGGTTCAATGACTGTGCGGTGTTTGATGTACTTGATTTTGATTGTTTTCATTTTATCCTCCTTTTTTCATTACAATTGTGAATGGTGATACGTTTGCTTTCATGTCTCTCCCTCCATACACTCTCTTAATGATTCCTTGATGTAATAGTCGATTTCAAGCTTCTTGCAAAGATTCTCCGCTTCTCTACCAAATTTCGCCCAGTCTATATCCGATGGATGATAGTTAAGTTTTCCAATCTTGACCTTGTTGACATAAGGCGCTACCACACCGATAAGAGCCAGAACATTCTCGGCGTTTACCACAGGCTCAAACGATACCCATGTTTTGATGCCTATGCGGTGCGCCTCTATTAGCGAGCAGACCAGCTCCTCCATCGAGGATGCATAAGGATTGCCTTCTCCGCCGTCAAGCGTGACTCCATACCAGTCCTCGCTATCGAGAAGATCGAACACTCGCTGGGCATCCGCGCCGTTCTTGGTAAGGATTTGAATGTGGTTTCCTGCTTGCTTCAAAGCAAAGATGATGTCTCTAGTCGGGGATATGTTTATCGCACCTCTCGGGAATGGGTCGCAGGTAAAGCACAGATGAACCAACTTTCCTGTGATCTTCTCTCGCTTTAACTGATTTATAACCTCATCCACGATATTTTCTCTCGGTCGTACATCCGAATGAAACTTCTCCCGCTCCCTGTGAAGAACATTCGGTGCAAAGCAGTAAAAGCATCTGTGCGGGCATCCAGTGTATATGTTGATGGCAAGATCGCCATACTCTTTAGCTTTGCCTCTCGGTTCATAAATCGGCTTCATGTCTCTTTCTCCTTCATAAAGCATAGCCAATTTGTGTTCATTTTCTTTCCGGAATGGTGACCAAACAAAGGTTGATAACCTATTGCATTAATGATTTCCGGAGTCGGAATCTGTATCTCCGACCACTTAAACACAAGCACTCCATCTGTCTTTAGAACCCTCATGCATTCGGAGAACCCTCTCACAATGTTGTCAAGCATTTCTTCTTTGGTGTCATATGTTCCGTACCTCTTTGCGATCCACGAATCCTTTAGACCAAATCTATGAGGAGGATCAAAGACCACAAGGGAGAATGTGTTATCATCGAATGGGAGATCCGTGAAGTCCCCGACAACATCAGGGTGAATAATAGTGTGCCTTGTTCTTGGAATCTTTCCAAATGTTTCCTCATACTCAACATCTCTGCGGTCAAAGTAGATCGCAAGAGGATGCTTTTTGTTAAACCAGATTGATCTTGCGCTGCAAGTTACATCAAGTATTTTCTTTTTCATTTTTGTTCTCCTCCTCATATTCTTCGCAGCTTCCGAACACATTCGGCTCGCAAGACACCATGTGTTTGCAAGTCGGGCATTCTTGCGGAATGTATTTCTTTTTGAGTTCGGCAATATCATCGCGTTGTATTATAGAGCAATTATTCCAATACAAGTGTGCGTCACACAATCTCTCAATCTCCGCAAAAATCTCCCTCGCAACCTCGGCTTTGGCTTGCTCATAGTGCATCTTGTAAGAGTTTGCCGCTCCGCGCATCGCTTCATATTCCACGGTCACACGCTCAACTTCTGATTTGATTTCTTTCAATCTTCCAAGTTGTTCTTTCTGCATCTCCAAAACCTCGCTCTTTGGTACAACATCGGCAGGTGGCAATTTGCTAATTTCGTCTGCTGATGCAAAAATTCCGTATGAAAAAGATAGCGGATATTTTGCTATACAAGCACCTCGCAAATGCTTTATCAAATCTTCTCGCTTGATATATTCGTCCATATCATTCTCCGCCTTTCTTGGCTTTCTCTGCTTCCTCGGCTTCCTTGTATGTCTTGCCGTTTCCAAGCACGCAATAGGTACACCATGATTTGGTGTATTCACAGATAGGCATTTGGTTTTCACCTTTGATTCTCTGATAACTGCACATTCGTTCATTCCTCCTTTATGTCATATACTCTGTCAAGTGATACTTTCATCACTTTGCCGTTCGATTGAACAAAGGCATAATCGTTGAAAAGCCCCGATACAATCTCTATGAGTTGGTATCTTTTGGTTTTATAACCGCACTTTGAACAATCGGGGTGCTGATTGTAATAGTCCGTTGTGTCCGCACACATCTTACACTCTCCGTATGATGGTTTAACTTTGCAAGTTCTCATTCCGCACCGCCTTTCTCAAAAACAACAGTAAACCTATCAGCGGGGCAAAAAGCACAATTTCCGCAATCATCAATCAAAATCAAACTGCCATCTTCTGTTATTGCAAATGTGTCTATGTCGCAGTATATAAGATGCTTCGCCCAATCTTCCGTCAATGCAATTTTCTCGCAATCGGGTTCTTTGCCTGTTTTGTTATCAATCACAGTAAAGCTCATTCCGCACCGCCTTTCATTTCTGAAAGCATTTGTTTTTCAACAGTTTCTGCAATTTCTCGGGCTAACTTCAAGGCGCATTTACGGCATAAGCAAATAGCGGTATTTTGGTATGTTTTCTTGAACATCTTTTTTTCTTTGACCGCAAAACCGCAATCGCAACAAAGCATATAATTTCCTCGTTGTTTCATTCCGCACCGCCTTTCATCTTCGGTGGTTCGGGAATAGACATCCAATGGGTGATAGTTCCTTCGCCGAAACCGTCAATCTTGTTATAATAAAGAATGCACACCAAACTTTGACCTTCGATATTACAATGTGTTAAATATCTTCCGTTCCGTTCAGGCAACCTCTCCTCAACGCTGATCCACTTGTTGCTTGGAATCGAGCCGGATCGGCGCATTGCAAGCTCGCACATAGAACACATATCCTCCCTTTTGCAAGATAGGCACGGATTAAATGCAATTATATTTCCCATTACTCCGAACCGCCTTTCATCTGCTCTTTGAGTTCCTTGACAATATTCTCAAATAATTCTTTAGTGTAAGTAAGGTATTTCCATTCCACATATAACTCCATCGCATTTTCGTATATCATTACTCCGCTCCTTTCATTTTTGCTCCGCAGTTGGGGCAGAATTTGTATCCGTATGGTCGAACGTCTTTGTAAAAGTAACCGCATCCTTTCACCTTACAAATATGCGAATAAAAATTAAACGTATCTGCGCCGGCATTGCAGAGCGTCGTTTCCCACTCTCCCTCGACTTGCTTGCGGTAGCCATCGTCAAACAACTCTCTTGCCATGCCCTCGGAATTTACACCAATAAAACCTCCGTTGATAATATCCACCACACTGTTGTGCATTATGGCTTCGCCTATGTCTTTATCCATCTCCTCGATGGCTTGCTTTTCATTCTCTTTCATCGTTTGCTCCTTTCATTTCCACTCTTTCATAGAGTCCATAATCGCCTGGTAATTCTCTCGCACCTCTCTTGGAGTCATTTTTCTGACTTCTTCGGGAGAGAAATGCTTCTTGCTTTCCCCGTTCACCAGCACAACCATCACGTTGTCACAAGCAATGACGCGCTTTACGTGCATTCGGTTGATCGGATCGTCACGCTTGATCCCTCTGACTGTGCCTTCGTATAGGCGCATTCTGTTTATGCGCCGGTTTTCATCTTCAATGATGATCTCTTCGTCCCTATCCATCGCGTGGATAAGCTGTGATACTCTCATAACTTGCTCCTTTCCTTATCCCTCTTGGCTTCAATCAGCGGCAAAAAGTATTTCTTTTCGGCATCCTCGCGGGCTTGAATCGCCTCGCGAATATCGTGATAGCTGCCGAGGTATATGCATTTCTTTTGAACGTAGATAATAGCCTTCCAAACGCCTTTGTGCTTCTCCCAATACACGCCTTTGTGACCGCTTTTATTATTTTTTTGCGGATTTTGTCTTTCGATGATTTGAAAGTTTGTGCGAAACGCAGCGTTGGTCTCGATCCGCTCTTTTGAGTTTTCGACAATGATGTCCAGCGCACGCTCGCGCCGAAGGCATCCGCAGCTTTTCGACCTGCCGCATCTGATGGAACCGGCTTTGACGTTCCGCACGGTGCCGCAATCGCAACGGCACTCGTAGTAGAGAAACCGCCCCTTGCGAAACTCGCCCAGGATCGTCCACCTTCCTGCCTTTTGACCGATCATTGTTTCCATTTCCGATTCTTCAATGCCAGAAGGGAGTCCCTTTTCGGATAGCAAACCTTCGGGCAGTTTCCTTTCTTCCTGCATTTTGCGCAGGGATTTTGTGGTTGGCTCATGCTTCCTCCTAAAACTTCATTTTCAACTGCAAGGGCGTGTCTGCAAGGTAGCCCCACTTCCATGGATCTTCTGGCGAGATCAAACCTTCATCCTCCATGGCAAACCGCGCGTCAAAGTCGTGTACGGTTCTTCCGTCCGGCTTGAACGATACGGGGCTATCCAAATCCCACTTGAGAAGCAACGCCCACAGATCGGGGTAATTCTTTCGCAGCAGACGCAACTGACCAACGCTTTGATTATGACAAAACCAGCAGCCGTCTCGCGTTGCCGTGGTGTAAACGGGAGATAGCAGGTTTTGATAGCCCGAAATCAGACCACACAAATCCTCATCCCATCCGATCTCCACCAAAGGAAGGACAATGTTCGGCCTGCCGATATGCTTTGCAATGCGCTTCGTCTCGTCCGCCGCAATGCCGAGATACTGAATGATATTTATTTTGCGCCCCTCATTCTTGGGGCTTTCGGAAAAGATGTTTTGCATCTTCAACCTGCTTTGACACCAATTGCCCGCTCGAAATGGGAATCCGTACATCGTCCCATTCCTTTTTCCGCTCGAAAATAGACTGTAGAATATATCTTCGTATGTCAACTTTCTCGAATTTGAGCTTCTTGCACCAAGATCCTTTAACGCATGGGAATCCTTTGAGGTTTCCGACCCACCTACCTCCCGAAACCGTTCGGTAGAACATGGATTCGTAGCATTCACGCCGCACTTTGTGCTCTCTCTCTCTCTACTTGAACATTTTGTGAAGTCTTCTGCGTGGCGCAGATATGCTCAACCTCGATGCCGTAAAGCTCCTTGATGGTCTGATCGGCTTCTTTCTTCCACTCCCACATCGGTGGCAGATCGGCAGGAATATCCTGCGTTGCCCAGACATCCGATGTCACTATGCGGTGCAAAGGCAAGCCAAGCAGCTTGATCGCTCGGAGCATTGCAAGGCTATCCTTGCCGTGCGAAATGCAAGCCACACAAATCGTGTTTGGATCGTAAAGAGTGTCATAAATCTCTTGTACCCAAGCCATTCCATTTCTCCTTTTTTGTTATTGCAGTTCTCGCAGGTTGAGGTCATTTTTCCACATTTGATTCCGATAGAGGTTTTCCGCTCTCCACGATGACCAGCTTGAAATCTCCCGATTGATAGATCACCTTCCCGATGTTATCCTTGAAGGTCGCGTTTTCGGAAAGAATCAAAGAAGATTGCTTTTTCCAATCAGAATAAAGAGAATTGAAAATAATCGCAGAGCCCCAAGCCTTCACGGATGCAGAGTCCCAAGCCTTCACGGATGCAGAGCCCCAAGCCTTCACGGATGCAGAGTCCCAAGCCTCCACGGATGCAGAGCCCCAAGCCTCCACGGATGCAGAGCCACTTATTTCAACGTCCTTGCAATCCTTGATGTAGTATTTCGTGCCGGTTTTCAGTCTCAATCCGTTTACGCCAACAAAGATATGAGACTTTGCCCATTCCTTCACCGCCTCAACTGCCATCGGCTTGTATTCCTCGTCGGAATACCATTCCGGACGAATATCCTGATCGACACATAGATTCCACGTGTCAATATCAGAGAAAGGGTCTCCGTACTCCGGAGAAAGCTCAAGCCGAACAAACTTTTTTGAAGCACCGAGATAATCATCCTCGATCCCCAGCTCCTTCAACATATCCGAGTGGCTATCTGCATCAGCCATATAAATACGCCCCTTCAGAGCGATCATAGATTTCAATTTACACATTTTTCAAATCCTCCATATCAATAATCAATATTGCGCACCCATGCATCTGCTGCCGATCTCCAATCCGGCAAGCAATCCCAACCGCGATTATCATTGTATCGCGCCCACTTGAATGCCTCTTTGCCTGCGCGATCCTCTCCGATTTTATCGGAGAAGTATTCTACAATATCGAGATCGGATGGCTTCACATGAGCGCCATCTGTTGTTGTAGTAAAAGACTCTTTTTTACTTTTATTTACTTTACTTTTACTTTGTGTACCAAATTCCGTATTAACCTCGGTTTCTTCCTTATTAACCTCGGTTTCTTCTGAATTAACCTTATTTTTAGCAATAACAAGGTCGACGTCCACCAAACAATGCACGTCCATGTCTATCTTCCGTTTTGCCTTGTATGCGCTCAACACATACTGCTCTTGGAGTGCTACGCCGGAAATAATACCTCGTTCGAACAATCCTTCTGCGAGGATTCCTCGTCCTACTAAATAGTTTATTGTCTCGGCTACGCCGGTCGCGGTGGCACGTAATTGTGCGCAAGCTATCTCCTCGGCAATGTCCATAGAAAGCTCCTCCAAGTCATCGAATTGGTAGTAATAGCCGTTCTTATAGACTCTGCACAACAGGTTCAGATATGTCAGTACGCCAATCGTGCCGTGCGCCCTCCGTAAGTTTTTGATTTTTTTATTCGTGAAGAAATCGGTGTCAAGTGGGAAGTAATCGAGTCCTGCCTTGAGCGGTCTCGGCATTACTAAACCTCCTTGATGATGATGTTGTGAATATGAAGCATGAGCTTCTTTTTGATTCGATATGCTTCCGTACGTGTGGCAGGGGATTTGGTGTCCTCCACGATCGTTCTGCCGTATTTGTCGGTGTACACGAAGTCGGCATAGTATGCGCACTCCTTTTCAAGGAGTTTTCCCTTTGTGATGCCGCCGCGAACGCCTCTGATATCGGGCTCTCGTTGGGTTGGAATCAAGACGAATTTAACTTGCCTTTGCAGGTCGGAGATTTGCCCTGCCTTTTGGAGCAGGGCAAGCTCCGCATATCTCTGCGCTTCGTGCATGGAGTCAAACGTGATGCCGTCTACAGTGGTCTTTCGTGCGTGATATTTTCCATCACGATTCCCAAAGGAAATACATGGAATAGTGTGTCTTCTCGCCATATCTGTTGACTCCCTCCACAAGCTCTCCGTGGATGTCATATCCCATTCTGCGGAGATCCGCGATGCGGCTTGCGAGCCGCATGATTCCGTATTCGGACATTGCGATCACCGGTGTGATGCCGCCCTGCTCCCTGAGATGCCGAAGCACCTTCTGATTCTGTGTCATGCCGTCCTCCTATTCCTTGTAATACACAAATATGGTGTTCGTGGTCTTTCCGTCTTTCCGTTCCTTGCCGATACGGACCGTGTACCCAAATTTGAAGAGGAGGGATGCGAGAGCTAAACGGTCCGTATCATTCACCTTGGCATCCCTCTGCGCCGTAATCTTGCGCTATTCCATCAGAAGGGCAGACCATCATCGGTGGGAAGCGGTACAAAGTTTGCAGGCTGTTGCGGATAAATAGACGGTGCCGGTGTTTGATGCATAGGCGCGGTATAGGGGAGAATGGTCGCGGCGTGCTGATCTCTGTTCAGCATCTTGGGCTTCGGAATCGTAAATTCTCCCGACGCAACCTTATGGCTGCTAATCATAACAAACGGCTTGACCGCCATTCCTTGACGTCCTTCGTAGTCGTATTCTTCTTCTCGGAAAATGATACCAACCAGCTTGCCTGCAAGAGTTCTTTCGTCAAAATTGAAATGATAGCCAGGATTGCTTTCCTCGATCGCAGTAATCGCGCCTTTGAAAAAACTCTTGATTCGCTCGTCTTTATCCGTTCCGTCATCGGCAGGAATCATCTGACGGATCACGCCCTTCCATTTCTTGTCGCTGTAAGTACTTTCTCTGTATTGATTTTCAAAGAATTCAGCATAATCTCCTTCGTAAATATCAAATGCAATAGAAAGCATTTCATATGTGGTTTGGTCTTGTCTCTGCTTCTGCTCAACCTTTGCTTGCTTAATTTTGCAGACGTAGCCTCCAGCAGGAAGGCTTTCTCCGCTTCCTACGGTTGCGGGCTTCACGTTGTTCCAGTTGTTAATAGGTCTCATTTTGTTTTCTCCTTAAATTTCATAATATTCTCGGATCGTTTGATCCACATATTTCAAATCGTTTTCGATCTCCAAAGGGAACATTTCCATTGGAGACTTGCAGGTTGTGTATCCATCGCTTTGGGTGATGAATTTGTGTGATTTTCCATCAGTGATTGTCATAAGGACAATCGAAAATAGCCCTTCAAGCGTTAGCTGATTGTCAAGCATCTTTCCGGCTGTTTTTGCCTTGGCTCTTCCATTATCGTCAATGTCCACGTGGTGAAGAAAATAAACGATAATATTGGGCGGCAAAACGTTTATCACATATTGAACAAGGTTATAAAAATTCAAAGCGCAATCCGTAAACTTCTGATAGCCCGATTCCTTGGCTTTTTTGAACATTTCAAAGCACATAAGGTATTGACTGTCATCAATCACAAAAGCGCGCCTCGTGGCATTTTTCGGCTCTTGCAGCCGTTGCGGATTCAAGGTTGCATAAATGGTTTCATAGCCTGCATGATCGATCACAGGCAGTTTTTTGCGAAACGGCAACGGCTTGGATGCAACGTTTAATACCCCGATCTCATTCGGTTCAAAATTGCGAAGGCTGGCAGATTTTCCACTTCCGGAAGCTCCTAAAATCATAACCGGAATTCCCATATACTCCACCTCACTTCAATTGCAGATTCATGTTCTCCGCGAGGCGGCAGCCCTCGATGCTCTGCCCGCTCTGAAGAATCTTCTTGATGACCACCTTGTTGGGGTCGGGTTGCTTGTAGGTGAGCAGATCGGGGTTGTATTCCTGCGCCCACTCCACAAAGGTGTCCTCGTCCGCGATCTCCACCTTTGTCGATTTTCGGAAGGAGAGCTTGTTTCGCGCGGTCTCCACTTTGGCGATCCCTGCCGCCTTCATCGAGGTCTCGATGTAAGCCTTGAGACGTTCTGCCTCGGCTTCCTTGCGCTTCTGCCGCTCCTTGAGTCGGTCTGCCTCTGCCTTGAGTGCCGCCGCCTCGTACATGATTTCCTTGTAGATGCAAGCGATGGAGTCGACCTTCTCGTTCACCTCTCCCTCAAGGGCTTCCACGGTGTCCCAGAAGGCTTCTTCAGGCATATCCCCCGCCTCGATCATGTCGGCGTAGATGTCAATCTGCTCCGAAAAAAGTCGGTACTGTGCGGTGAGTTCAAACAAAGTGCTCATGCCTCCGCACCTCCTTCCGCCGCCTCGGCAAAGAAGCAATCGAGGTGGACCGTTTGGTAGCCGTCCATGTAGCACGATTCCTCGCGCTCAACGCGCTCACCGCAGATGCGGCAGTTCTTGCGCACTCTCCTCGCCATGTCCATGATGGTCTGTGTTTCCTGCATTTTCTTTCTCCTTTTATATTAATTTTTTGGTAAACTATAATCACTTGCCCACATCCAAGCATATCCTGCGGATGTCTTTGTCTTGCCGTTGCAACAATCGCGGATGCTATCCGCTTTCTTGAGCCCCATTGCGATTGCCGCCTCCAACGCGCTTGGATAGGTGTTAAAATAGCGGAAGCCTTCTTTTCCAAGCTGAACAACCGCTTTTGAATTCGCGTTCGGCTTGTGTCCCTCGACCTCGCGGCGATGGCATGGGTAGGAGCAACATTCACCCCATGCGTATTCACGCCCTGCATAGCGGATGTAGTTCTTGCCGCATATTAAGCACTTTTTATCAAAAATTCCTATAGGAAAATGTTTAATATGGGTTGACAAACCCTCGTCCGTGGTGTATAATACGGATGAAAGGGTGTTTCCTGCCCCTTTCTCCTTGCCCTCAACCGTGTCATTGGTCTGCTCGGTTGAGGGTCTTTTTTCGTTACTTCCCATATTCGTCCCTCCCCTGACCGGAGAAATCCGCGATGCCCGCCTCGACATCCTCGCGCCGCCAATCGCAATCCGCTCCGATGAGCATTGCGATGAGGTTAAATAAGAAATTCAACACCTTTTTCATAGTATCCTCCTTAACACATCCAGCGCGCGAGCAGGTGGAGGGGAAGCACAAGGCTTCCGCCCATCTTCACCGCAGGCAACGGATTTTTTTTAGAATTGATTGCATCGCGGATAGCGCACTCGGATCTTCCAAATAATTTTGCTGCCTCTTTCACGGATATTCCAACTCTGTCTGGGAAATACTCTCTCAAGAGCGCAAGGGCATCACGATATCCTGCCTTCTCCATAGTCACCTCATGCTCTAAAGAGCTTCGCGTTAACGAGCTGATCTGCGGTAACACCCATGTAGGATGCGAGAGCAAAGAGCTTGTCGATGGGCGGGAGCTTGTCTCCGTTCACAACGTGCGCAAGCATGGTGGTCGAGATTCCGGTCGCATCTGCGAGGTCCTTCTGGGTGATTCGCTTGTTCACCAGAAAGCACTTCACATTCTTGCGGAAGTTTTCTCTCTGTTTCTCTGTCATGTTTACCTCCTTGACAAATTTGATTTTTTGTGGTAGAATGGTCTTGTGATTGACCTTGTGACATCATTATACAACACATTTGCCACTTTGTCAACAACAGTTTTGCCACATTCGCCACTTTTGTATGGTTGCACAATAATTGGTTGTGGCATTTGTGTTATTTGTGCAAGGAGAACAATAAAAAATGTTTTGGGAAAATTTTTTAACTTTATGTAGGAATCGAAATGTTTCACCGTCATTCGTTTGCACCACGCTCGGTTTATCCACCACGCTTGTTTCTCGTTGGCGGAACGGATCAATCCCACGAGATATTACCTTATTAAAGATAGCGGAGTATTTCGGCGTTCCGACCGATGCGCTCACAATGGAGGACATTGATATTATCAAGGCGGCGGACATCGCCGCTCGGATGATCCAAGACCCTTCCCTCGTGGAGCAGATCGAGAATCGGGGCGTGCGCGTTCCCGTGTACGGAAATGTTTCCGCAGGTATCCCGCTTGAAGCCATTACCGATATTGATGACTATGAGGATATCTCGCAGGAGATGGCGGCAAAGGGGGAGTATGCCGCGCTCCGCATTCACGGAGACTCAATGGAGCCTCGCATGAGGGACGGAGACATTGTCATCGTGAGACTACAAGACACGATCGAGAGCGGTGAAACAGCCATCGTCATGATCAACGGAGGAGATGCCACTTGCAAAAAGATCAAGCGCACCGAGGACGGCATCATGCTCATCTCGACCAATCCAAAGTATGAGCCCATGTTCTTTACCAACAAGCAGATCGAGGGGCTTCCGATCACGATCTGGGGCAAGGTTGTCGAGCTCCGCGCAAAGTTTTAAAAAAGAAAACGCCTCCCCTTTCATCGGGGAGGCGTAGTCGCCTACATCATTATTTAGACATGGATCAAGGTCTGTTTTCGTTCCTCCGGAGGCAATATCTGGAAAAGAAGGGCTTCGATAAACCGCAGAACCTTTGTATCTGCAATCTTGTCGACGTAGTTATGGATCGTGTCTCTTCTGCAAGCGAGATTGTCTTCGGTGGTCATGTCTTTATTCTCCTGTGTAGGTAAGTTTCCGAGGTTTTCTCGGTAGTTAAATTTTAGCACAAAATCGTTAATTCTGCAAGATTCAAATTTGCGAAAAAGAGGTATCAAAAAATGTGGGTTGACAAACTAAAAGAAATCAAAGAGCGCAAAGGAATGACCACAAAGATGATTGCGCAGAGAGCAAATTTGCCCGAATCTACAGTAAAAAGGATACTGATGGGTGACACGGATGCTCCGCGCGTGGACACTTTGTGCCAAATCGTAGCCGCGCTCGATAGCACGCTTGACGAGCTCTTTGCGGAGAGCGGAAGTATCCTCGCAAACGAAACCACCATCGCCTTGCAGGAGGAGCGCGACAGACTCCTTGCAGATCGCGATAGGCTCACCGAGGAGCTTGATATGCTCAAGGCACAGATTGCCTCCCTCATGGCAGAGAAGGAGATTCTGCGCGAGAAGAACGATGCCCTCAAGGATCAAGTCATTGAATTGCTTTCAAAACATCTTGCAAGCAACGGATAAAGAAAAAAGTAGCGGAGCTGCAAGCAGATTCGGATTTTCAAAAGATGCAAAATTATTATATTAGAAAGAATGGGTGAGGTGGAAAATGAACACAAAAAATCAAATTCAGGAGGATATTAAAAACAAAGGAAGAACCGATGCAGATGTCATCAAGTTAGACTCTCGGAACAAGGCAAATAGATACGCGGATCTTGCTCGTGCTCAAAGCGCAGGGCAGATTTCCGACCTTCAAAGGCATGTAAAATTCATCTTGATCCCCGCCCAGCGAGAGCCCGACATTAGAGGCGTTCGCGGTGGTATCACGAGAGGTAAGCTTCTTGAGAAGGAATGCGCTTACTACGCCGACTTCGTATACATCGACAAATACGGCAGACGAATTGTGGAGGATGCGCAATCTCCTGCCACACGGACAGAGGCGTATCAAATCAAGAAGAAGCTTATGCTATACGTTCACCACATAATTATTAAAGAAGTTTAGAGACACAATAAATACATTTAAAAAAGGAGTAACTTTATGTGGGTTTTTATTGTTATTGCTATTGTTGCGCTCCTATTGCTACTGCTATCTAAACATAATCAAGGCAAACAAAAGGATTCTGTCCTTACAAATTCATTTCAGAAGACAGAAATCATGAACCGAGTAATTAAATGCGAAACAAGCAATGACCCAAATCTTTCAGAAGAACGCTATAAATTGTACAATTTCTTGAAAAACTACAGTGAAATATTTGAGGGAGCGTTTTCAGAGTTAACATTCACCCAATTTTCAAATGCAATCGACTTTATGAAAGCACAAGGTTTTTTATATAGTTCGCACGGAGACTACCTTCCTATAGCATCTTTTTGCTTTGTTCATCCTCTTGCTTTTGCATCTTCATTCTTTAGTAATTCAAATAATAACAATATAACATGGGAAGAGACAGCGAAAAACATCCTATGGTATTTTGAAAATAATTGATTGATTGGTGGATGAAATGGCACAGAGATCAACAAAGCGCAACGATGGACGGCTTGTCCGTGCCATCACAGACCCTCGCACAGGTAAGCGCAAATATTTCTACGGCGCGACCGAGAGAGAAATAAACAAAAAAATAATGGAGTACACCGCCAAGATCGAGAGCGGCAGACCCTTCAGAGAGGTCGCAGAGGAGTGGTGGGAGGCTTCAAAGGATGGCTTGGCATACCAAACCATAAAGGTGTATAAGCCTGCCCTGGAGAGAGCCGTGGAGGCTCTCGGTGATATGTCCATCCGTGACATCAAGCCGAGGGATATAAGCGCACTTCTCCAACGGATGGCAAAGGCGGATTATGCCCTCAAGACCGTTGCCAATCAACGGACCGTTATCAATCAGGTGTTCCGCCATGCTATCCTTGAGTGTGACATCGAGGTTAATCCATGCGCATCCGTCCCCACGCCAAAGAACCTAAAAAAGGTGCGAAGGGATGCCGCCACCACAACGGACGAGGATATCGTGCGAGAGCATCGTGACCTTTGGGCTTTTCCTTACATCGCTCTGATGACCGGAATGCGCAAGGGAGAGATCCTTGCGCTCCAATGGAAAGACATTGACTTTGATGAGGATGTCATCCACGTCACCAAATCGGTGGGACATCAAGGTGACAGACCATTCATCAAAGAGCCAAAGACAGAGGCAGGGACTCGCATAGTCCCACTCTTGGCGGATCTAAAAGAATTCCTTCTCACATTCAAAAAGAGAAGGGCAGAGCACTACATCATATCAGATGACGGAAAGACTCCTCTAACCAACAGAAGATATCTCACCTTGTCAAAGCATTTTAAGGAGCAGACGGGCGTGGAATGCACGGCGCATCAATTGCGCCACTCGTTTGCCACGATAGCCTTTGAGAACGATGTTGATGCCAAATCGATACAAGAAATCATCGGTCACAAGCAGCTATCAACCACCATGGATATCTATGCGGATTTCCGCGAACAATCCGTAAAAAAGGCGGCGGAAAAGCTCAACAAATCCTCGTTGTCAACGCCAAAAAAATAGACAAAAAAGGCGGTTTTGTTGTCAAAGTGTTGTCAGAGGAAAAAGGTCAAAAAATCCCTACTATATATATTATATAGTTTCAACAATTGCAAGAGATTTCAAATCTCTCCTTCTCCGCCAAAAAAGATAGGTATCACCTTGCGTGATACCTATCTTTTTTTGACAGAAAAAGCATACGATGCAGAGCTCCGCAAATTGACGCTTGCGACAATTTGCCAAGAGCGTGCGCAGAGCAGGAACAGGCGACCTTGCACAGCATTTCCGCGCACGCTTGAGTTCGTAAATCTCTCCTTCTCCGCCAAACAAAAACCGCAATTCCGATACAAAGGGATTGCGTTTTTTGTATTTATGTGGTATAATAACATAATAATAATCAGTTGCGACGAAAGGAGGATACTTTATGGCAAAACAATTTTTATGGATAACGAACACAGAAGAAAACATACGGTTTTATCGTGATTCCTCCCCTAAGTCCAACCTTTCGCTTCATTTTGCATCTGCTATTGATTGCGACACAAAGAAAAACATTTGCAGATTTGTTCGCTATTTAAGGAAAGAGTTTTTCTTCCCGATAAGATGCAATGTTTATTTTTGCAATCAAGAGAAGTTTCATTCCTCAAAGGGAGGTTATTGTTACGGCATCTTTTACTCTAATGAGGAAAGCACCGGGCGCATTTATCCGCAGATATACATACCTGCAAATATGGATTTGTTTTCCGTTTATCATTCGCTCTCGCACGAGCTAACACATTATTTTCAGTGGTACTTTTTAGACGATAATAAAAAAGGGGACCGTTCGCTTGAAATCCAAGCGTCAAAATATGCGACTCGAATTTTAGAAGAATATTGTAACTACCGCTGTAAAGAGCCCGACAGTTCTTGCAAATCTTGCCACGGACAATAATTTTGTATCAAAATTACAGTCATTAGCCAAGGAATGAAGGTGTTACCGCTAGGTGACACCTTCATTTTTTCGTGGTAAAAGTGCATGATGCAGAGCTCCGCAAAAGCCGCTAAAGGCGGCGTTGCCAGAGCGTGCTCAGAAATTGAGTAAAGGGCTACAACAGCATAACAGCGCACGCCGAAGTCCATAAACTCTTCTTGGTTTATCCCCTTTTCGCCATACTCTGCCACCGTCAAGCCACTTTTCCTCCCCTTTGTACCACACTCCGCCACCGTCAATCACTCTCTGCCGCCGTCGGTCACTTTTTTGACATCTTGCACCACTTTTTTCCACCCCTCACCCCTTTTTCACCCCTCTTTTTTGAAATTTCACCCCTACGGGGTGGAGCAAAAATCGGGACGGTTATGATAAAATGATATCAGCAAAGAAGTTTGCCCAGATTCATTCTTGATTTGAAAGGAGCTTGTAAGATGAAGAAAACGGGAAAAGCTTTACAAATGATGCTTGCCGTGCTGCTTTGCACGGCGCTGGCAATCGGCCTTTTGGCATTCACCGCGTCTGCGGGGACAACGGTTTCCTCGGTAACGGTGGACGGCAAAACGCTCAACGCCGCCACGCCCTATCTGGTGGATATCGGCTCGGGCTACGCGGTAGACGACGGAGAAACCCTGCTCGCTACCTACAAGGCGGTTGCGCATTTTGACGTTGCAGGCGGTATCCTGACGCTGACCGACTACAACGGCGGCGCCATCTCCACCTCTGCCACAGGCGATCTCACGGTCAAGCTGGTTGGCGAGAACAACATCTCGCACCAGGCAGTTGGCATTGATATGCCCGAGGGTGGAAATCTGACGATCACCGCCGACAGTGCCGCGACACTGCACATTCAAAACCAGCTTGCCATCGACCATGAATATGAGCCCCCCCACTACGTCGGCATCTCCAACAACTTTGAAGGCTCCTATGCGCCTGCCGGGAAATCGGGTGACAGCGTAACCATTATGGGCGCGGCATCGGTTTCGATTGAATCGACCAAAACCTACACCAGCGGCGGAGCCTACGGAATCGGTGCCTACGGTATGATCTCGGTTTTGGGCAATGCAAGCCTGACAATCGAGGCAAACCACGTATATTCCAACATAGCGGCCGGCGTTTATTCTCTCGACAGCACGATCGTGATCAACACCACGGGTGACGTTTCGATCACAGCTTGCGGCAAGCCCGGCTACGAGCGCGGTGAAAACATCTTCCGTGCATCGAGTATGCAGCTCGGTGCGGTTGGTAATATGACGCTGGATTGGACCTATCCGGAATTCTACAAAGAATGCGAGATCGAATACAGCGGCGATCTGACCGACGGCAACTATAAGATCGGCACGCTCCCCGACGATATGACCAGCAAGACCTATGCCTACAAGTTCCCCGTCACCGTTACGGGCGGTGTGGCAAAGGTGGACGGCGTGGAGGTTACCTCTGCGAGCAAGGGAGAGATTGTGACGGTCGAAGCCGACGCTCCCGAGGCGGGGATGACCTTTATGCAGTGGGGCACCACCGTGGGCGAGGTGACCTTTGCCGACGCAACGGAGAGCACCACCACCTTCACGATGACCGGCGGCGCGGTTGAGCTGGAGTCCACCTACGAGCCGCTCTACGGGATCACCGTCAACCACGGCACGGCAAACGTGAGCACGGCACCTGCAGGAACGATCGTGACCATCACGGCAGACGAGCCCGAATTGGGCTATCAGTTTGCAGGCTGGACGGTCACGGCGGGCGGCGTGACACCGACGGATGCTGCCGCGATGACCACCTCCTTCCTGGTGGAATACAGTAACGTTGCCATCACGGCAACCTATGCCCCGATCAATTATAGCGTGACCGTGACCGACGGAACGGCAACGATCGACGAATCGCCGATCACCGAGGCAACGATCGAGGACACCGTGACCGTCACAGCAAACGATCCTGCCACGGGTTACGTCTTTCGGGAGTGGCAGATCAGCATGGGCAGCTGTACGATTGCCGATGCCACTGCCGCAACCACAACCTTTAGCGACCTTTCCTCCAACGTAATAATCGTTGCCACCTATGAAAAGGCAACCTTCACGGTCTCCACCGAGTACGCCACGGCAACCAAGGACGGCGATCCCGTGACCTCGGCGCAGATCGGCGACGTCTTCACGATCACCGCGGAGGAGCGTGCAGGCGCAACCTTCAACGGTTGGAGCGTCAACGGCGGCTCGGTTGCGGGCGTCGACAGCACCACCACCTTCACGGCGGACGGTACGGGCGATATCGTGATCACGGCACTTTATTCCTACACCGATTACAAGGTTTCGATCGAGGACGGCAAGGGCTACGTCAACCACATCGACAATGAGATCACGGACGCGAACGTCGGCGAGGGTATTTATATCTCCGCGGATAGCCCTGCATCGGGATACGCCTTTATCCGTTGGGAAATCGTGAGCGGTGCGGTCACACTTGAGGATCCAACCTCCGACGTCACCTCCTTTACCATGACCGCGGGCGACGTGGTGCTGCGTGCGGTTTACGCCGAGATCGTTGAGCTGGATCGCTTGGACTTCACGATGGCAGCTCCCACGGTTGGCGCGCATCCGAGCTTTGCTCTGACATCTGCGGAGCCGACCAAATACGGCGTTGACACGGTTCGCATCTACCTCTATGAGGGGCTCTTCCCCGATCTGACCGACGAGGACGTCTACCTGCTCGGCAAGGGCTACGAGCTGGAGCTGCGCTTTGAACTTGAAAACGGCTACGAGCTTGCCGATGACGCCAAATTCTACGTCAACGGCGTGGAAATGACCAACAACGGTACCTACACCAAGCGCTATTATTTTGAATTTCCCGTACCGATCACCGTCACGGGCGGCAACGCATACGCAGACGGCGACCGCACCGAACAGATCACTGTGGGACGAAACCAATGGGTTTACCTCCGTGCAGACGAGGCTCCCGAGGGAAAGGTGTTCAAATATTGGAAGGTCCTCTCGGGCAACGTCACGATCAGCCAACCCACCAATGAGGAAACCTACTTCCAGATTGAGGAGGATGGTGTGGAGATCGTGGCGGTCTTTGCAACGCCGCTCGATGAAATGAGCTTCACCGTCCCCGATTTCGTGCGCGGTGAGAACGTCAACCTCACGGTCAACTCCGCCGAGCCCGAAAAGTATTGGGCGGAGAACGTGGTCATTGTGGTCTATTCTGTGAACATACCGCTCACCCCCTCCGACAAATATCTGCCGCTGACCGAATATAAGATCAGCTTTGACGTGGTCACGGCAGACGGCTCGATCCTCACGAGCGAAACCGTGAAAACCCTCAACGGAAAAACGCTCTACGGCAACTACTACGAAAGCTCCCATTGGGGTTATCTTACAACGAGGGGAGCGGTCACCGTCACGGGTGGCACCGCCTACGCGGACTCCGAGCGCACCGAGGAGATCACCGAGGCCGAATCCAATGATTACGTCTACGTCTCCGCGGCAGCCCCTGCTCCCGGCAAGGTCTTTGCCAAATGGCTCGTCAAGAAGGGCGACATCTCCATTGATACCACGAGCAACCAAGCCTCCTTCCGGATTTACGATGAGGAGGTCGAGCTGGAGGCGGTCTACGCCACCGTGCTGACCGAGGTCACGCTCACGGTTCCGAAGCCTGCGGTCGGAGATCTTGCAACCATTGAGATCACCTCTGCCGATCCCTCCAAATACACCGCCTCGCTCATCGAGTTCTATCTGTATTACGGCGGTCAAACGCTCCTGCCCACCGATCCGTTCTCGTATGGAGAAACCTGCGTGATGAAGTTTGAGATCCTTCCCGCAGAGGGCTATGCGGTAACGGAGGACACCGTTGTAACGGTGAACGACGACGAAACCCATGCTTACGGCGGATACACCCTGCAGCGTTGGACATTCCAGCTTCCCAAATCCATCACCGTCACGGGCGGAACCGCCTACGCAAACTCCGAGCGAACTGAGGAGATCGGAGAGCTTTACAACGCACAAAGCATCTATCTGAAGGCCGATCCCGCTCCCGAGGGCAAGAAATTCATGATGTGGAGGATCAACGAGGACGGAAACGTTTTCTACCTGCACGCCGATCAAACAAGCACTTGGATTTCGGGCAAGGTGGTTACCGTCGAGTCGGTCTATGCCATTCCGATCGAGAAGATCGAGCTCACCATGCCGCCCATAACGATTGGCAGCACTCCCATCACCACCATCACCGACGAGAGTGACCTCTATGACGCGGAGGTTGAGGGCTGGTACTACTATGACGAGGAAAGCACACGTCAGGAAATGCTTCCCACCGATACCTATCAGGCAAACATCATATACTACTGCAACTTCCGTATTCTGCCCATTGAGGGATATCAGGTTCAATACAGCGGCACGACGCATCTGCTGAACGGAAAGCAGTTCAACACAAGCGGCTATGTCAGTGGCACGAATATCGTGGGTGGACGGCAGAGCTTTATGACTCTGGTACGCGTCACGATCAACGTCACGGGCGGTAAGCTCTATCTTGGCGGTGAGGAAACTAACGAAACGCAATTCCTCCCCGGAACGGTCCTGACGCTGGTGGCAGACGAGAGTCTTTTCCCCGAGGGACAGGTCTTCTACAACTGGTATAACTCCACCTCCAATTCTTCCTTGATCGGCTCTCCCGACACCAGACTCCCCAGCCTGACCTTTACGGTTGGTACGCCCTGGGCACTTGATCAGAGCGTCACGCTTGAGGCACGGTATCAGACGTTGACGAAGATCAACTACGGGCCGTACACCCAGGTACCGCACCCCACGGTTGGCGGCACCCCCTCCTACGATACCGACGTGCCGTCCTACCAAAACTATTACGGTGAAGTGCTGGGCTGGTATGAGGGTGAGACGCTGCTTGAGCCCACTCACGTGTTCGAGGAGGGCAAGGTCTACACCGTGAAGCTTCGTCTGACTCCCGCGGCAGGCTACCGTTTCCGCGACGCAGAGTATTACGATACCTATGAGCCTTATAATAGCTTCAACGGAACCCACGTAGACGGAATTCTCCTTGAGTGTGATGAGGACGGTGCGTACATCGTCTTCACGGCATCGGTTCAAGCGAGACACCGTGAGGACAGCGCGTCTGTCACCGTGACCGCTCCCGTTGCGGGTAAGGCACCCGACAAAACGGTGACCAAGAGCGCCGACACCTACTGCGACGTCGATTTTAAGATCTGGGAGGTTTACGATGAGGAAGCCGAAAAGTATCGCGAGATGCTGGATGGCGAGCTCTTTGAGGTCGGCAAGACCTACCGCATCTCGGTTAATTTTACCACCAACGAAACGCACTACATTGATTTGCATGATCTGGAGGTGCTCATCAACGGCACCGAGCCCTCATATAGGGGCGGCGGAACTGCCGCCGGCGGATATTCCACCTGCGGTTATTACCTGCAGTATACCGTGGAGGCAGGCGAGTCCTACGATATCACGGTGGACGGCGGCTCGGCATCTGTCGAGGAAACACCCGTAACCGAGGTTGGCGGCGGCATTACGGTGACGATTACCGCGAACGCCCCCGAGGCAGGCAAGGTATTCAAGGAATGGCAGATCATCAGCGGCGAAAACGTATTTCTCGCGGATGCAACCGCAAGCACAACCACCTTCGTGATGCCCGCAGGCAACGTCAGCATCAAAGCGGTCTACCGCAACACTCCGCACGCTATCACCGTCGAGGGCGGTGAGGCAAGCCTTGACGAGGCGGGCAGTGGCGAAACAATCACCGTCATGGCAGATGATGCCCCCGACGGCAAGTATTTCGCGGGTTGGGAATGCATCAGCGGCGGCGTGACCTTTGCAGATGCAACCCAAAAGACCACCACCTTTGTGATGACGGGCGAGGCAGTAGAGGTCCGCGTCATTTGGGCAGATAAAATTTACCTGGAGGAGCTGACCCTCACGGTCAACAAGCCTGCAAACGGCGCGCTTCCCTCCGAGGAGATCACCTCGTCCGATCCTGCCAAGTATACGGCAACGCTTGATTATTGGTGGGATAACCTCAACAATCGAGAGATGGGCGCGGAGGATCGCTTCGCTTACGGTGTGAAGTACGGACTCGTCTTCCACCTTACGCTCGACGAAAAATACTATATCAATAGCAGCACCGTGGTGACAGTGAACGGTGAAACGTCGGGGTATTATTCCTCCAATCCTCCCTATCTGCATCGGTACGTAGATCTCCATGTTCCCGTTCCCATTACCGTGGAGGGCGGCGCGGCAACCAATTCGTCGGACGTTACGATCACCGAACAGAAATATGGCAACATCGTGTATCTGGTGGTGGGCGACATCCCCGAGGGCAAGTCCTTCCTCCGTTGGGAGGTCGTCAGCGGCGGCGTTAGCATCAGCAACGTCAACCAAGCCAACGGCGCGTATTTCTACATGTACACCAGAGAGCCCGTTGTGATCCGCGCGATATTCCAGGACGTTCTTTATAACGTCACCGTCACAGGCGGCACGGCATCTCACACAACTGCCGCCGAAGGAACAACGGTCACTCTGACGGCGGGAGAGGCTCCTGCGGATCATATCTTTGACAAGTGGGTCATCACAAGCGGATCGGTCACCTTTTCCGATGCCAACGCCGCCATCACCACCTTTACCATGCCCGCTGAGGCGGTAGCGGTCAAGGCGACCTATAAGGAAGTGGAAAAGATCCTTGTAACCGAGGTCAACGTCACCCTTGACGTTCCCGTGATTGGAGAGAAGCCCGACTTTACGGCTACCCTTCCCAATTCCGCCAATTACAGCGTATCGGTCACGTGGGGGACCAGTGCCAACGGTTGGACGGCAATGACGGAGGATTCGGTATTTGAAAACGGCTTCTTCTATGAGGTCTGTATCACGGTCACGCCCTCCGAGGGCTACAAGGTGGATTCAACCACCGTTATAAAGCTGAACGGAACCGAAATCCTCGGCTCGGACAACACCCGATACTACGGCTTCGCCTTCTGGAAAACGGTGGACGGTCCCGAGATCCCCGAGGATGCCGAGGAGATCACCGATCAGAATGCCACACCCTATTCCTACGAAGGAAACACCGCCACCTACGATGCCGTCAACGGTTGGACGTCCGTGATTGACGTGGATGACTATTACTCGGCAGTCAACCTTGTGCTGAAGGCGGGAGACGTGGTGTACTATCAATTCTCGGGAGAGCCCTCGAGCAATGTCTATCTGTATGACTTTACAAGCGAAAAATGCACCGACCATTATGTGGAGGGATATGAGGCGGTCTCCTCTCTCACGGGTGCCTTGGTCGCACCGGTAGATGGCACCTACACCTTTGAGTATTGGGCGTATCGCTCCATTCCCGTCAAGCTCTACGTGGTGAGAGCGGCTACGGGCGGCGTAACGGTACCGAACGGCGCCGAGGAGATCACCGATCAGAACGCCTCTGCCGCAACCAAAAACGAAAACACCGCCACCTACGATGTCACCAACGGTTGGACCGGCATTGACACCGGCTCCTACTACGATCTCTTTACCCTTGATCTGGAGGCAGGCGACACGCTTTACTACAGTATCAATGGCAGCACGCCGGCCATGCGTCTGTATGATGGCAACGGCATCTATCAATATTACTCATCGGATACCGTTCTGCCGAGTGTCGGACACATCGTGGTGCAGATCGACGGAACCTATACCTTTAGCGTCGACGATGAAAGCTTGACCACCGTCAAGGTGTACGTAGTGCGCGCAAGCGGCGAGGTACATACCCACGAAAACGGACAAAAGGTCAGCGGTCAGGCGGCAAGCTGTACCGCGGACGGTTGGAAGGACTATTACCAATGCTCTTGCGGTAAATTCTACACCGATGCAAATTGCATGACGGAGATCACCGACCTCGTAGCATGGAAAGCGGGCGACGGTAAGATCGCAGGCGGTCACAGCTACGGCACGCTGATCGCGGCAACTGAAGCGAACTGCACCGAAACGGGAATGGCGGCGCACTATGAGTGCTCGGTTTGTCACAAGCTCTTTGACGAACAAAAGACTGAAAAAACCGCACAGCAGCTCACGGTTGAAACCAATAACAGTCACAGCTACGGCGCTTGGGCGTCGAACGGCGACGGCACGCACAGCCGCCTCTGCTCGCGCAACAACGCACACAAGGAAACGCTCAACTGCTCGGGCGGTAGCGCAACCTGCACCGCAAAGGCGGTCTGCACGACCTGCAACGTCGCTTACGGCAATTTCGCACCGCATAGCTTCGGCGATTGGTTGCGTGACGAGAATAACCACTGGAAAACATGCGCCTGCGGTGAAAAGAGCGGAAACGCTGCTCATGATTTCGGCTCCGATCTCGTCTGCGATACCTGCGGATACGAGAAACCGAGTTCCGACGAAACCACAGGTCCCGATGAAACCACAGGTCCCGATGAAACCACGGGTCCCGATGAAACCACAGGTTCCGACGAAACCACGGGTCCCGATGAAACCACAGGCGACACTCCCAACGGTCAGTCCTCCACGGGCATGCCTGTTGGTGCCGTGGTTGGCATTGTAGTCGGATCGGCAACGGTTGCAGCTACGGGTGGCTTCGCTCTCTGGTGGTTCGCACTCAACAAGCGATCGGCGGCAGAGCTCGGTGCGGCATGCAAGCGCATCGTGGATGCTCTGAAGCAAAAATTACTGAAAAAATAAGCAATTCGCCCTTCGGGGTAAGGTTGCGGGGGGCTGTCTCAAGCTTGAGACAGCCCCTCTTAAAAAACGAACGACGGGGGCTCGGTGCATTGAGTCCCCTTTTTTTATCCTCCCCCCTTGATTTGCGCGCACTTTTATGATATAATGAAAAAAATGAACGGAACATCAGGATTTCAAATGAGGGAGGTGAGGATATGACGCTCGGATATGGAATTACGTTTGGACTTGCAATCGGACTTTTGCTGCTGTATCTGCTGGTGGTCAAAAACAAGGAGCTCTGGCTCACGATGCTCTACGTTTGCGTCACGGTGGTCAACCTCGGCTATCTGCTCCTCTCCATGTCCAAAGACCTCGCGTTTGCCATCCTCGCCAACAACGTGGTTTATCTTGGCAGCGTGTTCCTCTCCACCTGCATGCTCTTTACCATCATCAAGCTCTGCGGCTTTCAGGTCACGCGCCTGCACACCGTGGGCTGTCTTGCACTGGGTGTGCTGATGTTTGCGATCGTTGCAACATCGGGAATTCTGCCCTGGTACTACAAAAGCGTGAGCATCGAAACGGTTGGCGGCTCCACCAGGCTCGTCAAGGAATACGGCGTTCTGCACTCGGCTTATCTGGTCTATCTGCTCGCCTACTTTGCCGCGATGATCGCCACCATTGTTTATTCGGTGAGAATCAAGCGCGTTGGCTCCCCCAAGTTTGCGGGACTGATCGCGGGTGTGGTGTGCGGAAATATCCTCGTTTGGCTGTTTGAAAAGTTTGTCAATTGGGAATTTGAATTTCTCGCTGTCACCTACATCATGTCCGAGCTGCTCCTGCTCCTGCTCTATTGGATGATGCAAGACTACGTGCACGTCAAGGACCTTCCGCAACCGATCCCGGCGGAGGGCATGCAGTTGGGAGAGGATATCGCCACGCTGCCGATGGAAATTAAGATCGGACGCATGCTGCTCGGACTGCAGGAGGGTGAGGTGCTCTCGGCAAGAGAGCGCGAGATTCTCGAGCTGGTGCTGCAAAACAAGCGACGCAAGGAGATTGCCGCAGAGCTGTGCCTCTCGGAAAACACCGTGAAAACCTACACGCGCACGCTCTATGCCAAGCTCGGTGTGAGCTGCCGCGACGAGCTCTATGCGAGGCTCAACAGCCATCGGGGCGAGTGCTGAAATGCGGTTGCGTTGCATATCAGAAAAGAGAAAACTGAATCGAAGGGGCGTTTCGCGCTCGCTTCCCCAAAAATACACGGCCGTGATCCCGCAAAAGGGGTTGCGGTCGTGCTTTCTTTGTGGTATAATGATACAGATAAGATATTTCACAAAAGGAGTGCTCGCATGCATATTTTCCTGATCCGCCACGGAGAATCGCTCACCAACACGGGCGAAAATTACAGCCGCCGCGTCCCCGACCACCTCGTCTCGCTCACCGAAAACGGCAAGCGCCAGGCAAGCAAGAACGGCGCATGGCTCGCTGACTACTGCCGCAGGCGCGGAATCGACCTCTCGCGTGCGCGCATCTGGCGCAGCCCCTACCTGCGCACGCGTCAGACCGCCGACGCCTTCAACGCGCACCTCGGCATCCCCGACGTGCGTGAGGACATTACTCTGATCGAGCAGCAGTTTGGTCTGTTCGACGCCATTCCCGAAGAGGAATGGGGCACACTCTATCCCAATGAATACGCCGAATATATGCGACAATGCTCCAACAATGGCAGGTTTTACGCCCGTCTGCCGCTCGGTGAGAGCCCATTCGACGTGGCGATCCGTATCCATCAATTTATGGGCACGATCCACCGAGACCTCAAGAAGCACGGCGTGGACACCCTTTTTATCTTCACGCACGGCATTACTCTGCGCACCTTTCTGCTCCGTTGGTTTCACTATTCTCCCGAATGGTATCAGGAGGAGCGCAATCCCAAAAACTGCTGGATTCGAGAAATTGAGGACGGACGCGACCTCGGCTATATCAACAAAGACTGACACACAGATCGGAGACACCGCATGACCCATCTGCAAAAAATGAAAGCACGCATGATCTCGCACGCGCGGCGTTATCCGCAACTGACCCTGCGGGATCTCTTCAAATATCTCCACCAAAGCGCGCTCGGGTGCGAGCACCTGATCGCCTCCCCCGAGGCGGTGCTGGGCTACATCCGAGAGGAGGCGTCGCGCCTCCCTCCAAACAGCGCACGCGCAACCGTCGAGCCGCTCTCGGGCAATTACAGCCGCCTGCATCTGCACTGCCTGCAACGCGGTCTTGCCCCCGAAACGCTCGCCAAGCTCTTTTTCCTCTCCGCCGTGCACGAGCAGGAGGGAGAGGCACGTCTGGATGAGCTGCTCACGCTTGCACGTGAGGCGATCGCAGAGGGGGCGCTCCCCTTCTCGCTCGCAAAATTCGACGCGGCGGCACAGGAGTGGCGCGCGGCAGGCTACCCCGCCATGCGACATTCCGAGGTATTCCGAGAGGAGTATTTCCCAGCCTATCGCGTGATCGCCAACCGATTCGTCCCCTTTCTGCCGCTCCTGGAGAAGATTGACCGCGAGCTCGCATCGGGAGATGCCCCTCTGACGCTGGCAATCGAGGGTGGCAGCGCATCGGGCAAGAGCACGCTTGCCGAGCTTTTGCAAACGATCTACGGCTGTCCCCTGTTCCACATGGACGATTTCTTTCTGCGCCCCGCGCAGCGCACCGAAGCACGTCTTGCCGAGGCAGGCGGAAACGTCGACCGCGAGCGCTTCCTTTCAGAGGTGCTCGAGCCGCTCGCGCAAGGAAAGTCGGTGTGCTACCGTCCCTTTGACTGCATGACGGGCGAGCTCGCCGCACCCGTGTCGGTCACACCCACCCGTCTGCGCGTGATCGAGGGAGTCTATTCGATGCACCCCGACCTCGCCGAGCATTACGATCTTTCGGTCTTTTTAGCCATCTCACCCGCGCTTCAGCATGAGCGGATCAAACAACGCAACTCCCCGCAGATGGCAGAGCGCTTCTTTACCGAATGGATCCCGCTTGAGGTCCGCTATTTCGAGGTCTGCAAGACCTCGGAGCGCTGTACGCTCGTGATCCCGATCGACAAAAAGTATTTCTGAAATCCATATTCAAAGGAGCATAGCATGAACAATACGATGACCTATTCTCGATCGGTCCCGATCAAGCAGGCATACGACGTGATCGTTTGCGGCGGCGGTGTGGCAGGCGTTGCCGCGGCTGTGAGTGCCGCGCGGCACGGACTTTCCACCCTGCTGCTCGAAAAAAGCAACATGCTCGGAGGTCTGGGCACGCTGGGACTTGTCAATCTCTTTGTTCCGATGTGCAACGGACGCGGCAAGCAGATCATCTTCGGGCTTGCCGAGAAATGGCTGCGCATGAGCGCCGAGCTGGGCTGGGACACCATCCCTCCCGAATGGCAGAACGGCGAACCGACCGAGCCCACCACGCGGCGCTACACCCAACGCTATTCGCCCGCGATCTTTGCCTATCAGCTCACCGAAACGGTGGTGGGGGCAGGGGTTGACCTGCTCTTTGACTGCATCGCAGCCGACCCGATCATGGAGGACGGGGTCTGTTGCGGCGTGATCACCGAGAGCAAGAGCGGCACCGCCTACCACCCTTGCCGCATGCTCATCGACACCACGGGCGACTGCGACGTGCTGCGTCGCGGCGGCATCCCAACGGTGCGCGGCGAGAATTTCTTTTCCTTCTTTACCAAAATGGTGACGCTGGAAAGCTGCCAACGCGCGATCGACGCGGGCGACATCGGCAAAATCTACCAGAGCTTCAGCGGCGGCGGGATCAACCTGTTCGGCGACAATCAGCCCGCGGACGTTCCCCGTTGGTCGGGACTCTCGGCACAGGAGGTCACCGACTATCTGGTGCGCAATCACCTCCTCATTCTCGACAAGCTCCGCACCACCGACCGCCGCACGCGTGAGATCGTCACCTCCCCCGGCATGCCGAACTTCCGCACCACCTGCCATATCAAGGGCGACTACTCGCTCAAGCTCTCGGACGCCTACCGACATTTCGATGATTCGGTTTGCGCCATCAACGATTTCGAGCACCGCGATCACCTCTTTGAGGTCCCGCTCCGTGCGCTCACCCGATCGGATTGCCCCAATCTCATCACCGCAGGCAGAAGCGCCGACGGAACGGGCTACGCATGGGACCTGCTCCGCGTCATTCCGCCCGCGATCCTCACAGGTCAGGCGGCAGGCGAGGCGGCGGCACTTGCACTCCGCACGGGCAGAGCGGTCTCGCAGGTCGACCTGCGCACCCTGCAAAATACGCTGGAGGGCGAGGGCGTGATGATCCACTTCCCCGACTCTTACGTCCCCGAGGACAAAACCGTGATCATCCACGGCAAAAACGCCGTTGAGATCGACGGGGGGCATAATTGAGGATAGGATTTTTCGGGGGAGAAACTTTTTGAAAAAAAGCTTCGTTAGCGTAAAATGATTGTGTTTTCTTGTTTGTGGGGAAAACTTCT
>CAJKPX010000008.1 GCA_905201895.1 uncultured Eubacteriales bacterium
GCCTACCGTCGGCTTTTTTGCGCAGGGGCTGCGCCAATGACGCAGCCCCTTTTTTATTTTTTCTTTTTGCTCTTCTTTTTGTCACGCTCCGTCGGAACCTTTGCAGGCTCGGCGGCGGGCGCTTTCGCGGGGGAGGGCTCTGTTGACGAAGCTTTTGACGCCTCCTCTGCGGCTTCGGTTGCTTTTTCCTTGTTCAGATCCTCGCGCAGGAGCTTATAGAGCGTTGCGGCAACGGGAACCGACACGAGCATGCCGGGAATTCCGAACATTCCGCCGCCAACCGTTACGGCAACGAGCACCCAGATGCCGGGAAGCCCGATCGAGGCGCCCACTACGCGCGGATAGATGAGGTTGTTTTCGAGCTGCTGCAGGATCATGATAAAGACCAGAAAGATCAGTGCCTTGATGGGCGAGACGGTCAGAATCATGAACGCACCGCCGAATGCGCCGATGTAGCAGCCTGCAACGGGAATGAGTGCTGTAAAGGCAACGAGTGCACTCACCATTGCAGCATAGGGCAGGCGCAAAATCCACATGCCGGTCATGCAAAGGAGTCCGAGAATGACCGCCTCGGTGCATTGCCCAATGATGAATCTGCGGAAGGAGTCGTGCAGCACCGCACAAACGTGCAAAATTCTCTCGATCCGGTGCGGCTTGAGAAAACGGCGACCGAGGCGCGTGAATTGAGCCGCCAGCTGTTCCTTTTGCAGGAGCAGGTAGGTTGCGAAGATCACAGCGATCAGTGCGGTCATGAGCCCGCCAAATACCGAGGCAATCACGTTGATTACGATCTGAAGCAGGCTACCCACACCCGAGACAATCATGTCGAGTGTATTTTCAAGCTTGGAGCTCCAATCAATCGAGAAGAGCGAGTCAAAGGTTTTATGGGAGAGCAGTCCCCATTCCTTGAGTCGGACGATCGCGGCACGGATCAAGCCGGGAATCTCGTTGATCATCATTTTCACGCAATTGATCAGTTGAGGCAGGATCAAGGCGACCACGAGCAACAGAATCAGGAGCACGGCAAGGAAGGAAAGAATGAGGCACACGGGGCGCCTCGTTTTTTGCAGAAGCACCTTTCTGGTTCTCGGAAACCAAATTCGCTCGAGCGCAACCATGAGAATGTTTACCACGTAAGCCACCGCGCAGCCGATCAGAAGCGGCGATGCCGCGCCGACGAGAGCGGGGATCAAACCGCTCACCGTTGGCCAGTAATAAATGGCAAGAAAGAGCAGGAAGACGCAAACGCAAATGCGGATGCAGGTTTTCCGGGTCGGATTCATGGTACTTGTCAGAACATTGCCTGATCCACGTTGTCGAGTGAATCAAAGGTGAAGTCGGGACGGTCTGCCTCCTCGGCTGCCTCCACGTCGGCAGGCTGGGTCTCACCCGAAAGCACGAGAACAGCCGTGACTCCGTGGCGCTTGCCGATTGCAATGTCGGTGTAGAGACGGTCGCCGAAAATGCACATTTCCTCCTTGGTGCAACCGGTTGCCTCGCAGATCATCTCAACCGTTTCCTTATAGGGCTTGCCGAAATAGGTGGGAACCTTGCCCGTGGATGCCGTTACAAATGCCGCAATCGCACCGCTGTCGGGAATAAAACCGGTTTCGGTGGGGCAATTGAAGTCGGGGTGGGTGGAAAGATATTCCGAGCCGCCGCGGATCAGACGGCAGGCATTGTCGAGCTTTTCGTAGGTAAGGGTAGTGTCAAAGCTGGTGATTACGATGTCGGCACGCTCCTCCTTGCCGGTGAGCAGATGGATGCCGCGCTCGCGGAAATTGTTCACCAGATCGTCGGTTCCAACGAGGTAAACGCTCTTGCCCGCGCGGTGACGGAGCAGAAATTCTGCGGTGACGTCACCCGAGGTCATGATCTCGTCGGCAGTCGGCTCAAAGCCGAGGCGCGTCAGCTTTTCGAGATAGAAGGAAGGGGAGTGCGACGCGTTGTTCGTGAAGAACAGAACGCGTCTGCCGCTTTTGCGCAGGTTTTTAATGAAGCGGATGGCATAGGGAAACACCTGATTGCCCAGGTAGATTGTGCCGTCCATGTCAAAGATATAGAGCTTTTTGTTTTTCAGAACCGAAATGTCGGGATTTTTGAATTCCATGTTAATCTCCTTTTCCAATATCAGAGCTTGAGCGATTTGATGCCGAGCGCGTAGGCGAGCCAAAGGACGGTGTAGCGGTCCTTGAGGTCCTTTGCCCAAAGAACTGCATCGTCGAGCACCTTGTCACCGTAGAACTTATGGAACTCGTTGATATCGAGTCCGATCGCGTTGACGTAGGTGAGCATGGTAGCATAGGAGGGCGCGTCACGCAGGATTTCGCAGATCGCATCCCAATTTGCGGCAAACTGCTCGGTGTTGATGTCGGCGTAAAGCCCAACCTTTTCCTGCAGAGCGATGATGCCGTCGGCGGCGGTGGTGTAAACGCGGCGGATTTCGGTGTCAACCGCTGCCTTGTCATGATTGTATGCGGCAAAGGGCGGCTTGAGGGCGAGGAGCTGCTCGCGGAGCTGTGCGGTTGCGGCTGCGGCGTAAAGTACGTCGATGCCGTGGAGATAGTAGGGGGTGTTATTGAGGAGTCCCGTAATCTCGAAATAGTGAGAGAGGTGGTGCTCACTGCCCGATGCGGGGCGCGAATTTCCAACGTAGCTCATCATAATGCCGACCATGACCAGACCCTCCATGAGGTTTCCGATCGCAGCCTTGTCGCGTGCGAGCACTGCTTCTGCGGTGCCCTCGGTCTTTTTCACGGTCTCCATGACCGTGTTGTAAACGTATTCACAGAAATATTCACCGCGGAGCAGATGCGCAAGCTTCCAGTCGTTGAGGCAGGAATATTTGCCGATGATGTCGCCGTAGCCCGAGCGAAGCATATCTGCGGGCGCGGTGCAGATCACCTCATTCTCGGCAACGATTGCGTAGGGAACACGTGCGTTGAGCGTTACCTTCATCTCCTCCAGAATGAGCGCCGAGCCAACCGACGCATAGCCGTCCATTGAGGGCGCGGTTGCAACGATCACGTAGCGCAGACCTGCCGCAAAGGAAACCTGCTTGCAAAGGTCGTTGATCACACCTGATCCGATTCCGAGCACAAGATCGGTGCCCTCTGCCATTTTCGCCTCGATCGCGGCAATGGCATTCTCGTTGGGGACCACAATCTCCTTACCGAAGATCATCTCGGATGCAACCTTTGCGCCGAGAACCGCCTTCACGCGGTCACCGCAGAGCGGGTAGGTGTTCTCATCAGCAACCAAATGGATGCGGGAGAAGGGCTCACAAATTTCAGCAAGGCGCTCGATCACGCCGTCACCGATCTCAACGTAGCGGATGTCACAGGGGTGCACCTTTCCGCAGGCACAATCGGTTTTTCCGCCGAGTACAGCTTTCATGTCCATGTTTCAAAATCCTTTCTGAGATTGAAAATCATATTTATACATCCTAAATCATATCACATAATTGTCGAAAGGTCAATAGCTTGCGAAAAAAAAGGAAATTTTCCGATATTCAATGCCCAAATACGCAAGATTTTTTTGCAGCTCTCCAAGCGAATAAACGGAATAAAATCTATTGACTTTTCGGGGGTATTGTGGTACAATATAACTGATAAAAGCTCGCGCCGTGGCAGGTTGTCATGTGGGCGAGAGCGCTTCGGAAAGGTGTCTTTTCGCAATTGCGCGAGAAGCAGGAAATGCAAATGATTCTGAATTTGATTTTTTTGGCAATTGCCGCGCTTTGCACGGGCGGCGTGTATCTGTTCGGCGCACCCATCAGCCCTTGGTGGGCGCTTCTGATCCTGCCCGCTTCCTTCTTGGGGGCTGTGATCGTATTTTTTCTCTTTCTTTTCGTCTGCTCGCTCTTTCTTCCCAAGCGTCGACCGATCGACACACCCAAGCCCTTTTGCGTTTGGATGATCTGGGTTGCCATGTATTGGGTGATGAGTCTGCTGCGCGTAAAGGTTACGCTCAAGGGTGGGGAAAAGCTTCCCGCAGAGCCCTGTATTCTTGTGAGCAATCATCGCTCGGGATTTGATCCGATGATCGTGCTTTCAGCCATGGGCGGCAAGAAAATCGCCTTTATCTCCAAGGAGGCAAATTTCAAAATTCCGATCGTTGGCAACTTTATTTATCATGCGGGATTTCTTGCCATCGACCGCGGAAACGGCATGCGTGCACTCCGCACGCTCAAGTTCGCCGCAGAGATGGTCAAGGCAGGGAAGGTTGATGTTATGGGCATCTATCCGGAGGGCACCCGCAGCAAAACAGGCGAGCTTCTGCGCTTCAAGTCGGGCGCGTTTCTGCTCGCGAAGCGCGCCGATGCCCCCATTGCCGTGATGGCAACCAAGGGTACCGATCGCGTATTCCGCAATTTCCCGTTCCGTTCCACGCAGGTCGAGCTTGAGATACTCGACGTGATCTCGCGCGAGGAGGTTGCCGAGCTTCCGCACGAGGAAATCAGCACACGCACCCGTACTATGATCGAGAAAGCCCTGCGCTGATCCGAGTCTTCCGATTTTTTTGCGCGACTTCGCCTTTTTACTACAAAATCACGGGAAAAAATGCGCGAAAAAAACGGAATTTTGTGGTAATAGGGGATTGACAGTTTTCTGCTTTTATTGTATAATATAACAGTAAGAGGTTTTCTGCGACTGACGGAGAGTGGAGTTACCCACATGGAAGCAGGAAATAATCACCGTCGACCGTCTGGGCAGTTCTATCTTGATAGGGTAGGTCTGCCCTGATTTTGTTTTTGAAAAAAAGAAAGGACGATCTTCAACATGAAAAAAGTTGCTGTAATTATGGGAAGTGATAGTGATCTGCCGGTTGTAGAGCGGGCAATGACCACGCTTGATGAGTACGGTGTACCTTACGAGGTGCACGTATTTTCCGCGCACAGAACGCCCGAGGAGGCAAGAGCCTTCGCATCCTCCGCTCGTCAGAACGGCTTTGGCGTGATGATCGCGGCAGCAGGAATGGCTGCGCATCTTGCAGGGGCAATTGCCGCTAACACCACCCTTCCTGTCATTGGAATTCCCGTAAAGGCGAAATATTTAGACGGCATTGACGCTTTGCTGTCCACGGTTCAGATGCCCACCGGTATCCCGGTTGCAACTGTTGCCATCGACGGAGCTGCCAATGCCGCTTTGCTTTCGGTGCAGATCCTTGCAGTCGAGGACGTCGCTCTGGCAGAGAAGCTTGATGAGGCACGTCGCGCGGGTGCGCAGAAGGTGCTGGAGAAAAACGCTGCCATCGAGGCAAAATACAATCACTGATCTGACAGATATCATTCGGCTGAGTCAAACGGAGGTTTTTTATGGGAGGCTTTTTTGGAGCAGTATGTAAGCAAGATGCAATTGCGGATGTCTTTTTCGGCACCGACTATCATTCTCACTTAGGTACTGCACGCGCAGGAATGGCAGCTTATGACGAGGTCATTGGCTTGCAAAGAGATATTCACAATATCCAGAATTCTCCGTTCCGAACAAAATTTGAACACATTTTCGATGAAATGAAGGGCTGCTCCGCGATCGGATGCATCAGCGATGCCGATCCTCAGCCGCTCCTGATCCGCTCCAAGCTCGGCACCTTTGCGATCTGCATGGTTGGTGTAATCAATAATGCAGACAAGCTCATTGAGCAGTATCTTGCCTGCGACGGAGGCTACTATTCAGCTATGACGGGCGGTCGGGTCAACTCACTCGAATTGCTTGCGGCTCTGATCTCACAGCGCGACAACTTTGCAGATGGCATCCGCTTCGCACAGCAATCAATCGAGGGATCGGCTTCCGTCCTGATCCTCAAGGAGGGCGGGAATATCATCGCGGCGAGAGATTTGCTTGGAAGAACTCCCGTGGAGATCGGTGAGCGCGACGGTGATCTTTGCGCCTCCTTTGAGTCCTTTGCCTGCCAAAAGCTTGGGTATAGCGTGAAACGGGAGCTGGGCCCCGGGGAGATCGTGGAGCTCTCCTTGGAGCATGGAATCGAGCAGCTGGCAGCGCCGGGTGAAAAAATGCGGATGTGCGCATTTTTATGGACCTATTACGGATATCCCGCATCGACCTATGAGGGCGTGAACGTGGAGGTCATGCGAAATCGCGACGGCATGATCATGGCGGAGCACGACAGCGAGGTCGGCGACATTGAGCATGTTGACTACGTAAGCGGTCTTCCGGATTCGGGTACCCCTCATGCCATCGGATATGCAAATCAAAGTCATATTCCGTTTGCAAGACCGTATATCAAATATACGCCTACGTGGGCACGCAGCTTTACTCCGCAAAGACAGGTGGAGCGAGAAAAGGTTGCGAAGATGAAGCAGATCCCCATTCGGGAGCTGATAGACGGAAAGAATCTGCTCTTCATGGACGATTCGATTGTGCGTGGAACCCAGCTCAAGGAAACGGTGGAGTTCCTTTATGAAAACGGCGCGAAGGCGGTTCATATGAGATCGGGCTGTCCTCCCATTATGTACAGCTGTAAATATCTCAATTTCTCGCGCTCCAACAGTGATATGGAGCTGCTTGCCAGACGCGTGATTATGGATCTCGAGGGCGAGGCGGGCTTTGCATATTTGGAGGAGTACAGCCGTTCGGATACCGAGCGCGGAAAAGCGCTCAGAGAAGCTATCTGTAAAAAATTCAATTTCACATCCCTCGAGTTCCAGTCTCTTGAGGGAATCATTGAGGCGATCGGCATCGATCCCTGCAAGCTTTGCACTTATTGCTGGAACGGAAAAGAATAAAAGAATACGATATGAACATAATTTGAAGGGAGTCTTACAACATGAAAAATTCCAAGTCTGAAAGCTACGCAGCGGCGGGTGTGGATATCACTGCGGGTTACCGTGCCGTTGAACTGATGAAGAGCCACATTGCTCGCACGAGAAACGAGGGATGCCTCGACGATGTTGGCGGCTTCGGCGGATGCTTTGGTTTGAATCTCGGCGGCATGGAGGAGCCCGTTCTCGTATCGGGAACCGACGGCTGCGGTACGAAGGTCAAGATGGCGATCCTGATGGACAAGCACGATACCATCGGTATTGACGCGGTTGCAATGTGTGTCAACGACATTATCTGCTGCGGCGCAAAGCCCCTGTTCTTTTTGGATTATATCGCGTGCGGTAAGAATATTCCCGAAAAGATCGCCGCGATCGTGAGCGGTGTTGCCGAGGGCTGCGTGCAGTCTGGCGCGGCACTCATCGGCGGCGAGACGGCAGAGCATCCCGGTATGATGCCGGTGGAGGACTATGACCTCGCAGGCTTTGCGGTCGGTATCGTGGACAAGAAAAAGATTCTTGATAACACGAGAATGGCAGAGGGCGACGTTGTGATCGCGCTTGCATCGAGCGGCGTGCACTCCAACGGCTTCTCGCTCGTTCGTAAGGTGTTCGACATCGACCACAATCCCGCAAATCTCTATGAGGCATGCGAGGCACTCGGCGGCAAGTCGATCGCCGAGACCCTGCTCACCCCCACCCGTATCTACGTCAAGAGCGTGCTGGCACTTCTTGAGAAGGTAGACGTTAAGGGCATCAGCCATATCACGGGCGGCGGCTTCTATGAAAATATCCCGAGATCCATCCCGAAGGGACTTTCGGCAAAAATCGAAAAATCGGCGGTCAAGGTGCTTCCGATCTTTGATCTGATCGCAAAGACCGGAAACGTTCCGGAGCGCGATATGTACAACACCTATAATATGGGCGTTGGCATGAGCATCGTGGTTCCCGCAGGCGAGGTTGATGCGGCACTTGAGATTCTTCGTGCAAACGGCGAGGATGCTTACGTGATCGGCGAGATCGTCAAGGGTGACGATGGCGTGGTGTTCTGCTGATGAGTGCGCAGAACACAAAAATTGCCGTTCTGGTATCAGGCGGTGGCACGAATCTGCAGGCATTGATCGACGCCGAGGCGCGCGGTGAGCTCGGCAACGGCAAGATCTCCCTGGTGCTTGCCTCCAAGCCCGACGTCTATGCACTCGAGCGTGCCAAGAATCACGGCATTCCGTCGCAGGTTCTTGCAAGACGTGATTTTGATAGCATCGCTGCTTACTCCAAGGCGCTTGCCGATACATTGGTGGCGGCTGAGATTGACCTCGTTGTGCTCGCGGGCTTCCTCACGATCATCGACGAACAGGTCTACGAAAAATTCCCCAACCGCATCCTCAACGTGCATCCCGCTCTGATCCCTTCCTTCTGCGGAAAAGGGTACTACGGTCTGCACGTGCACGAGGCTGCACTTGAGAAGGGCGTTCGCGTGTCTGGTGCCACGGTGCATATCGTCACACCCGAATGTGATGCAGGACCGATCGTTCTGCAAAAGGCTGTGGAGGTGCTTCAGGATGACACGCCCGAGAGCCTCCAGAAGCGCATTATGGTCGAGGCGGAGTGGAAAATTCTGCCTGAGGCGGTGCGTCTGTTCTGCGACGGCAGAATTGAAGTAGTGAATGAAAAAGTGTACATAAAAGGAGAAGAAAAATGAAGGTATCCACGATTGCAAATGAGCTGAATTCTCTGGCTTATCACGGCAGAGGCATCATCATCGGCAAGAGCGCCGACGGCAAAAAGGCTGTCACTGCCTATTTCATCATGGGTAGAAGTGTGAACAGTCGCAACCGCGTGTTCGTTGCAGAGGGTGATGCAATGCGCACCAAGGCATTCGACGAGTCCAAGATGGTTGATCCCCACCTCATTATCTACTATCCCGTTCGCGTGCTCGGCAACAAGACCATTGTGACCAACGGAGATCAAACCGACACCATCTATGATCTGATGGACAAGCAGATGACCTTCGAGCAGGCACTCAGAACGCGTGAGTTTGAGGACGATAAGCCCAACTTCACCCCCAGAATTTCGGGTATCATCCGTCTTGAAAAGGATGGAATGAACTATGCAATGTCGATCCTCAAGAGCGCAGAGGGCGACGATAGCTCCTGCGAGCGCTTCACCTATGCATATTCCAATCCTCTGGCAGGCAAGGCAAAGTTCATCCACACCTACAACGGTGACGGCAATCCGCTGCCTTCCTTCGAGGGTGAGCCCAAAACGCTCGAGCTTCCCGATATGGATATCGACGCGCTCACCGATCTGATCTGGACCAATCTCAACGAGGACAACAAGGTGTCTCTGTTTGTTCGCTACATCGACATTGAGAGTGGCGAGGCTGAGACCAGAATCGTGAATAAAAACGTATAAGGAGTCATAGAACCATGAAAGAATTTGAACTGAAATACGGCTGTAACCCCAACCAGAAGCCCTCCAAAATCTACATGAGAGACGGTAGCGAGCTTCCGATTACCATTCTCTGCGGCAGACCCGGATATATCAACTTCCTCGATGCGTTCAACTCCTGGCAGCTCGTCAAGGAGCTCAAGGAGGCGCTCGGCATGCCCGCCGCAACCTCCTTCAAGCACGTCAGCCCCACCTCGGCGGCTGTTGGCATTCCGCTCCCCGAAAAGCTGAAGAAGGCTTGCTTTGTGGACGATATTCCCGATCTTGATAAGTCGCCCCTCGCTTGCGCATTCGCAAGAGCAAGAGGAACCGACAGAATGTGCTCCTTCGGCGACTGGATCGCACTTTCCGAGGTCTGCGACGTCACTACCGCAAACCTGATCAAGCGCGAGGTCTCCGATGGCGTAATCGCTCCCGGATATGAGCCCGAGGCACTTGAGATTCTCAAGACCAAGAGAAAGGGAAACTACAACATCGTTCAGATCGACCCCAACTACGTTCCCGAGGTGCAGGAGACCAAGCAGGTGTTCGGCATCACCTTCGAGCAGGGAAGAAACAATTTCGAGATCAACGAGGCGCTTCTTTCCAATCTTGTCACCGAGAACAAAACCCTGCCCGATTCGGCAAAGCGTGACCTCATCATTGCACTCATCACGCTCAAATATACCCAATCCAACTCGGTTTGCTATGCCGTTGACGGTCAGGCGATCGGTGTTGGCGCAGGTCAGCAGTCGCGTATTCACTGCACCAGACTCGCAGGCGGCAAGGCAGACACCTGGCAGCTCCGTCAGCACGAGAAGGTGCTCAGTCTTCCGTTCCTGCCCACCCTCGGACGCCCTGACCGCGACAACGTGATCGACGGATACATTAACCAGAACGAGGAGGACGTTTGCGCCGACGGCAATTGGCAAAAGTACTTTACTACGCAGCCCGAGCGCTTTACCCAGGAGGAGCAAAAGGCATATCTCGCAACGCTTTCGGGTGTTGCACTCGGCTCGGATGCGTTTTTCCCGTTCAGCGATAACATCGAGCGTGCGAAAAAGAGCGGTGTTTCCTACATCGCAGAGCCCGGTGGCTCGATCCGTGACGACGCAGTAATCGACTGTTGCAACAAATACGGTATTGCGATGGCATTCACCGGCATGAGACTTTTCCATCATTGATCTTCTGGGAATTCCCAAAAACCAATTATCGAAAGGAACTCTCATATCATGAATTTTTTTGATGAACTTGCAAGCTATGACAAAGAGGTATTTGACGCGTGCACGCTGGAGCTGAACCGTCAAAGAGAGAATATTGAGCTGATTGCATCCGAAAACGTGGTGTCGAAGGCGGTTCTGCTTGCTGCAGGCACCGTTCTGACCAATAAATATGCCGAGGGCTTTCCCGGCAAGCGCTACTACGGCGGATGCCAATACGTTGATATCGTGGAAAATATCGCGCGTGATCGCGCAAAAGCGCTTTTCGGAGCAGAGCATGCAAACGTGCAGCCGCACTGCGGTGCAAGTGCAAACCTTGCCGTGTTCTTCGCGCTCCTCAACCCCGGTGACACCGTGATGGGGCTCAACCTCGCACATGGCGGTCACCTCTCGCATGGATCGCCCGTCAATATTTCGGGCAAGTATTTCAACGTTGTGCCGTATAGCGTTTCGGATGATACCGAGATGCTTGATTACGAGGATATTCGTCGCGTTGCACTCGAATGCAAGCCCAAGCTGATTATCGCAGGAGCGAGCGCGTATTCTCGCACCATCGACTTTGCCGCGATCCGCAAGATCGCAGATGAGGTCGGTGCCTACTATATGGTCGATATGGCGCATATTGCAGGTCTGGTTGCGGCAGGGCTGCATCCCTCGCCCGTTCCGTATGCCGACGTTGTTACCACCACCACGCACAAGACCCTGCGCGGTCCGCGCGGCGGCATGATCCTTTGCCGCGAGGAGCTGGCAAAGCAGATCGACAAGGCGGTATTTCCGGGTACGCAGGGCGGTCCCCTCATGCATATCATCGCCGCAAAGGCGGTGGCATTTGGCGAGGCAATGACCGACGAGTTCAAGGAATATCAGAAGCAGATCATCAAGAATGCAAAGGCATTCTGCGAGGCACTCAAGGCTGAGGGCTTCCGCGTGGTGTCGGGCGATACCGACAACCACCTGATCCTGCTCGACCTCCGTCCCTTCGGCGTGACCGGTAAGGATATGGAAAAGAGACTTGACGAGGTGCATATCACCGTCAACAAGAATGCGATCCCCAACGACCCTGAAAAGCCTTTCGTCACCAGCGGTATTCGCGTTGGAACCCCTGCAGTCACCTCGCGTGGCTTCAAGGAGGATGAGATGCGCATGATCGCAAAATGGATGAAGGACGTTGCGGTTGATTTTGAGGGCTGCCGTGAGCGTGTGACCGCAGAGGTTATGGCGCTCTGTGCAAAATATCCGCTTTACGAATAATCGAACGATTTGAAGCGCTCCGAGAGTCCTGCGGCATGTGTCGCGGGCTCTGTCGGGCGTGAGGTAAGAACGAAAAAGAAAGGATTTTGGACTCCGATATGAAAATTCTGGTGGTTGGCGGCGGCGGACGCGAGCACGCCATTATCAAGAAGATCAAAGAGAACAAAAAGGTCACCGAGATATACGCACTCCCCGGAAACGGCGGAATTGCGGCTGATGCTACCTGTGTTGGCATCGGTGCAAAGGATATCCCCGCAATCGTTGCCTTTGCCAAGGAAAAGGCGATCGACTTTGCCGTTGTGGCACCCGACGATCCGCTGGTGCTCGGTGCGGTCGATGCACTCGAGGCAGAGGGTATCGCGTGCTTCGGTCCCCGCGCAAATGCGGCGATCATTGAGGGAAGCAAGGTGTTTTCCAAGAATTTGATGAAAAAATATGGCATTCCCACGGCGACCTACGAGGTGTTCACCGAGCTCGATACGGCGCTTGAATATCTCAAAACTGCTCCGATTCCCACGGTAGTCAAGGCAGACGGCCTGGCGCTCGGTAAGGGCGTGATTATCGCGGGCACGCGCGACGAGGCAATGGCTGCGGTTCGCTCCATGATGGAGGATAAGCAGTTTGGCGAGAGCGGCAGTCGCGTGGTGATCGAGGAATTCCTCACGGGTCCCGAGGTCTCGGTTCTGGCGTTTACCGACGGCAACGTCGTTTGTCCCATGGTTTCGTCTATGGACCACAAGCGTGCCTATGACAATGACGAAGGACTCAACACGGGGGGCATGGGCACAGTTGCGCCCAACCCCTATTACACCGACGAGGTGGCAGCAGAGTGCATGGAAAAGATATTCCTTCCCACGATGAAAGCCATGAACGCAGAGGGCAGAACCTTCCGCGGATGCCTCTATTTTGGACTCATGATTACCCCCGATGGTCCAAAGGTGATCGAATATAACTGCCGCTTCGGCGACCCCGAAACACAGGTTGTGCTGCCTTTGATGGAGAGCGATCTGCTCGAGGTGATGATGGCAACCTCCAAGGGAACGCTTGCCGACGTGGACGTGCGCTTCTCGAACGGAGCCGCTTGCTGCGTGATCGTTGCCTCCAAGGGCTATCCCACTAAATATGAGTCGGGCTTTGAAATGGAGCTTCCCACCGACGGTGCCGACCGATTTATTTACGTGGCGGGTGCCAAGCGCGACGGAGACCGTCTGCTCAGCGCGGGTGGCCGTGTTCTGGGTGTTACCGCTGTTGCGGATACACTCGACGTTGCCGTGGAGAAGGCTTACGGACATGTGCAAAAGGTCCGTTTTGAAAACGGTTTTTACCGCAAGGATATTGGAGCGCGTGCGCTCAAGGCGTTCAAGAAATAAAGGACTTCCTCGTTCGTTTGGCATGACGCCCAATGCGAGGAACAGAAAGGATAAACATCTTCTATGGTTTATAGAGTTTACGTTGAGAAAAAGCAGGGGCTCGAGCATGAGGCGGCGTCGCTCCGCTACGAGATCCGTCACCTGCTGCAGATCAAGTCGCTCGACCGCGTGCGCGTTCTGAACCGCTACGATGTTGAGCACATCGCGCCCGAGCTTTTCGAGGCGAGCATCGACAAGGTTTTTTCCGAGCCGCAGCTCGATCAGGTGAGTGACACCTTTGACGCCGAGGGAGCCGTTGTTTTCGCAGTGGAGTATCTTCCCGGTCAGTTTGATCAGCGCGCCGACAGTGCCGCGCAGTGCATTCAGATTCTCTCGCAGGGCGAGCGCCCCGTGGTTCGCACCGCAAAGGTCTACCTCCTCTACGGCTCGATGAGTGCAGAGGAGATCTCACAGATCAAAAAGTACGTCATCAACCCCGTGGAATGCCGCGAGGCAACGCTCGAGTGCAAGAAAACGCTTGCGCTTGAAACCGAGCTGCCCGAAACCGTGGAGACGCTTCACGGCTTTATCGGACTCGATGCTGCAGGTCTTGCCGCATTCGTAGCGGAGAAGGGGCTTGCAATGGATGCCGACGATATCGCATTCCTGCAGGCATACTTCAAAAACGAGGAAAAGAGAGATCCCACCATCACCGAAATTCGCATGATCGACACCTATTGGTCGGATCACTGCCGTCACACAACCTTCCTCACCACCGTGGACAGAGTGACCTTTGAGGATCCGATGATGGAGGAGACCTATCAGAAATATCTGGCTGTTCGCCGTCAGCTCGGCAGAACCAAGCCGATCAATCTCATGGATATCGCAACGCTTGCAACCCGTTATCTCAAGACCACGGGTCATCTGCAAAAGCTCGATGAATCCGAGGAGATCAACGCCTGCACCGTGAAGATGGAGATCGAGGTGGACGGCGTGAAGGAGCCCTGGCTGCTTCTGTTCAAGAACGAAACGCACAACCATCCCACCGAGATCGAGCCCTTTGGCGGTGCGGCAACCTGCATCGGCGGCGCGATCCGCGATCCGCTTTCGGGTCGCTCCTACGTGTACGCCGCAATGCGCGTCACGGGTGCGGCTGATCCCACGGTTCCCGTGAAGGACACCATCCCCGGTAAACTTCCGCAGAGAAAGATCGTTACCACCGCAGCGGCGGGTTATTCGTCCTACGGTAACCAGATCGGTCTCGCAACCGGACAGGTAGATGAGCTCTACCACGCAGGCTATGCCGCAAAGAGAATGGAGATCGGTGCCGTGATCGCGGCAACTCCTGCCGAGAACGTGCGCCGTGAATGTCCCGATCCGGGTGACCGCGTGATCCTGCTCGGTGGACGCACGGGACGTGACGGATGCGGCGGTGCAACCGGTTCCTCCAAGTCGCACACCCTGCAGTCGCTTGAGAGCTGCGGTGCCGAGGTGCAAAAGGGTAACGCACCCGAGGAGCGCAAGCTGCAAAGACTTTTCCGCAATGCAGAGGCATGTCGTCTCATCAAGCGCTGCAACGACTTTGGCGCAGGCGGCGTTTCGGTTGCCATCGGTGAGCTTGCCGACGGCCTTGACATCGACCTCAACGCAGTTCCCAAGAAATATGACGGTCTGGACGGAACCGAGCTTGCGATCTCCGAGTCGCAGGAGCGCATGGCTGTGGTGGTTGAGGAGGGCGACGTTGCACGCTTCCTCGAGCTTGCCGCATCCGAGAACCTTGAGGCAACCGTTGTTGCAACCGTCAAGGAGGATGCACGCCTCACCATGACCTGGAACGGCGTGAAGATCGTTGACATTTCGCGTGAATTCCTCAACTCCAACGGTGCAGAGAAGCACGTAAACGTGGCTCCTGCCGCACCCGAGGATTTTGCAAAGGAGACCCCCACAGATTTCGTTGAGGGCTACCGTGCGCTCGTTTCGGACCTCAACGTTTGCTCCAAGCGCGGTCTTTCCGAGCGTTTCGACTCTACCATCGGCGCGGGCACCGTGCTCATGCCCTTTGGCGGAAAGGAGCAGCAGACTCCCATTCAGGCAATGGTGCATAAGATTTCCGTGGAGAAGAAGCACACCGACGCCTGCTCGCTCATGGCTTGGGGCTACAACCCCTACATTGCCGAAAAGAGCCCCTATCACAGTGCATATCTCGCGGTTGTGGAGTCGGTTTCCAAGCTGATCGCAACCGGTGCGAGATTTGAGGACGTTTACCTGACCTTCCAGGAGTATTTTGAAAAGCCCCTCAAGGATGCAAAGCGTTGGGGTAAGCCGATGGCGGCGCTCCTCGGTGCATTCCGTGCACAGCTCGATTACGGTATTGCGGCGATCGGCGGTAAGGACTCAATGTCGGGAACCTTCGAGAACATCGACGTGCCTCCCACGCTTGTTTCCTTTGCGGTCACCACGGGCACCGTGGATGAGATCATCTCCAATGACGCCAAGGCGGCAGGGCACAAGCTGATCTCGATCTGCCCGCAGTACGGCAGCGACAACCTGCCCGTTGTGGCATCCATGCTCGCAAACTTTGAAAAGGTCAACGAGCTGATGAGAGCAGGGAAGGTCTACGCCGCATACACCCCCACCTTCGGCGGTATTGCAGAGGCGGTTTACAAGATGTGTATCGGTAACGGACTCGGATTTGCTTATGATAAGGCGATTAGCCTTGCCGATATCTTCGGCTATTGCTACGGCGCGTTCCTTCTGGAGGTGGATGCCGACACCGAGGGTCAAACGGTTGGTTACTTCACCGATGACGGCAAGATCACCATGGGTGACGCTTCTGCCTCGATGGCAGAGCTGGGCGCGCTCTACGAGGGCAAGCTTGAGGGCGTTTACACCTGTAACATCGAGCAGGATCAGGGCAAGATTCCCGCATTCTCCTATACCGAAAGATCGAACGCATCCGCCGCGATCAAGGTTGCAAAGCCTCGCGTGCTGATCCCCGCATTCCCGGGCACCAACTGTGAGTTCGACACCGCAAAGGCGCTTGCCGATGCGGGCTGTGATCCCGAGATCTTCCTCGTGCGCAACCTCTCCAAGTCTGCCATTGCGCAGTCGGTTGAGGAGTTTGCTGCAAAGGTCAAGGACGCACAGATGATCTTCATTCCCGGCGGCTTCTCGGGCGGTGACGAGCCCGACGGCTCTGGTAAATTCATCACCGCGTTCTTCCGCAACGCAGCGGTCAAGGAGTCTGTGACCGACCTGCTTGACGTTCGCGGAGGACTCATGGCGGGTATCTGCAACGGTTTCCAGGCACTCGTCAAGCTTGGTCTGGTGCCTTACGGCAAGATCATCGACACCGATGACACCTGCCCGACCCTGACCTACAACACCATCGCACGCCACCAGTCGAGAATGGTGCGCACCCGCATCTGCTCGGTCAAGTCGCCTTGGCTCTCCGAGCGTGAGGTTGGCGACATCGTATCGGTTCCGATCTCGCACGGTGAGGGTCGCTTCCTCGCATCCGACGCGCTGATCGCCGAGCTTGCCGCAAACGGCCAGATCGCAACGCAGTATGTGGATGCCAACGGCAATCCCACCGCAGACGTGCATTTCAACCCCAACAACTCGGCATGTGCGATCGAGGGTATTACCTCGCCCGACGGCCGCGTGTTCGGTAAGATGGGACACTCCGAGCGTATCGGAAACGGACTCTACAAGAACGTTCCCGGTGACTTTGAGATCGGTATGTTCCGTTCTGCCGTGAAGTATTTTAAGTAATTCCCGGGGAAGAACAAGTTTTTTTGAAAATTCCATTGACAAACCCAACCATTTATGTTATACTGACAAAAAATGATAGAGGCGCACCTTGAGATGAGTAGCCCGTGCGGAAAAGTCAGCGCAGACGTTGCAGGGGTGAAAGGCTCGGGTGCCGAAGAACGGTCGGGGCGCGTGGCCGATTCTGGCAGTTCGGATAAGATCCGTTCTGTTGTCGCAGAAATGCGGAGAGCTATCCTTCTACCCGGGTTATGCGCGGCATCATGCCGCTCAAAGAGGGCAGAGCAACGCTTTTCGCGGTATGCTCTGCCTTTTTTATGGGGAGAGACACCGCCCGAGCGGATGGCACTTTCATTTTCATCGAAAAAGAAAGGACAAACAAAACATGAAACAAACTGTATTTAGAGGGGTAGCAACCGCAATCGTGACCCCTCTGACAGAGAACGGCATCGACTATGAGCGCTTCGGTGCCCTGATCGAGTGGCAGATCAACGAGGGCATCAACGCCATCGTGGTTTGCGGAACAACGGGCGAGGCGTCCACACTGACCGATGACGAGCATCGCGATGCCATCGAATTTGCGGTCAAAAAGGTTGCGGGCAGAGTCCCCGTGATCGCAGGAACAGGCTCGAACGATACGGCATACGCCATCGAGCTGACCAAATTTGCATGCGAGGTAGGGGCTGACGCGATGCTTCTGGTCACCCCCTATTACAATAAAGCCACCCAGAAGGGTTTGATCGCATCCTTCACCGCGATCGCAGACGCGAGCACCAAGCCCGTGATCCTTTATAACGTGCCCTCGCGCACGGGATGCAATATTCTTCCTGCAACCGCGGCAAAGCTTGCCGAGCATCCAAATATCGTTGCCATCAAGGAGGCATGCGGAAATATTTCGCAAATCGCCGAGCTGGCGGCTCTCACGCGCGGAAAGCTTGACATTTATTCGGGTAATGACGATCAGATCGTGCCGATCATGGCGCTTGGCGGCATCGGCGTAATCTCGGTGCTCTCAAACCCCATGCCGCGCGCAACTGTGGAGATCTGTCAAAAAGTCTTTGAGGGCGATATCGCAGGCGCTGCCAAAATGCAGCTCGATCTGCTTCCGCTGATCAACGCACTGTTCTGCGAGGTTAACCCGATCCCCGTAAAAGCTGCAATGGCGGCAATGGGGTATTGCGAAAACACCCTGCGCCTGCCCCTGACTCCGATGGAGGCAGAGAACGAGGCAAAGCTGCTCGCGCTGATGGCAGAGCAGGGAATCAACGTCAAAGGAGCAAAGGCATGAGAATTCTGATCTCGGGCGTTGGCGGCAGAATGGGCAGAGAGGTTGCAAAGCTCGCGCTGGAGGGTGTGCGCTCTGCAGAGCCCGTTGCAGGCTATGACGTCATTCCCGTTGACACACGCGAATTCCGCACCTACACCAATTGGGCAATGATCGAGGAGGAGGTCGATTGCATCGTCGATTTTTCGCATCATGACGGAACCGACGCCATGCTCGATTACGCCGTTACACACGGTATCCCCGCAGTGATCGCCACCACAGGACACACCGAGGAGCAGATCGCTCGCATTGCCCGTGCAGCGGAGAGCATCCCCGTGTTTCATTCGGCAAATATGTCGCTTGGCATCGCGCTTCTCGTTGAGCTTGCAAAAACTGCGGCAAAAACCTTTCCCGATGCCGATATTGAGATCGTCGAAAAGCATCACAACCGCAAGCTGGACGCTCCCAGCGGAACGGCACTCCTGCTCGCTAACGAGATCAAGGAAGTCAGAGAGGGCGCCGAGCTTGTTTGCGGACGAAGCGGTCAGGCAAAGCGCCGCCCCGAGGAGATCGGCATCCATGCGATCCGCATGGGCAATATCATCGGTGAGCACGAGGTGATCGTTGGAACCGATACGCAAACCATCACACTCAAGCATGAGGCGCACAGTCGCGCACTCTTTGCCGAGGGCGCACTTGCCGCTGCCGCTTTTCTGATCGGAAGATCGGCGGGCATGTACGATATGAAAAGTATGGTCTCACAAAACTAACAAAGTATAGGAAATTGACATGATCTGCAAGAATCTTTCCATCAACCGAGAGGGACACCTGTGCCTGGGCGGTCAGGACACCGTGGCGCTTGCCCGTGAATACGGCACACCGCTCTATCTTTTTGACGAGGATCGCATCCGCGAGTGCTGTCGCACCTATCGCACTGCAGTCAAAGCAGCTTTCGGTGACTCGGCAGAGGTGCTTTATGCCAGCAAGGCGGCATCCTTCCGCGCCATTTACCGCATCATGCGCGAGGAGTGCATGGGCGTGGACGTGGTTTCGTCAGGTGAGGTCTACACCGCACTCTCGGCAGGCTTTCCGCTGGAGCGAGCATATTTCCACAGCAATAACAAGACCGACGCAGATATTGCCTATGCAATCAGCAACGGAATCGGATATTTTGTGGTCGACAACCGCGAGGAGCTTGACGCGATCGAGCGGATTGCCGCAGAGCAGGGGATCCGTCAAAAGGTCCTTTTGCGACTGACCCCCGGCATTGATCCGCATACTTACGAGGCAGTTGCAACCGGACGCGTGGACTCCAAATTCGGTTCTGCGATCGAAACGGGGCAGGCAGACGGGATGTGTGCCTATGCGCTGGGACTTGACCACGTGGAGCTGATGGGCTTCCATTGCCACGTTGGATCGCAGGTGTTTGACTCTGACGTATTTCTGCGTGCCGCGGCGATCATGCTTGAATTTGTGGCAGAAATGCAGAGAAAATACGGCTATGTTACCCGTGAGCTTGATTTGGGCGGTGGATACGGCGTGCGCTATCTGGAGAGCGACCCCGAGATCGACATTGCCGCCAATATTGCAGAGGTTGGAGCTGCCGTTCGTGCGCAATGTGAGGCGCTCGGTATCGAGCAGCCCGCGATCCGTATGGAGCCGGGACGCAGCATCGTTGCCGATGCGGGCATGACGCTCTACACCGTTGGGACGGTCAAGCGCATCCCGGGATATAAAAACTACGTTTCGGTTGACGGCGGCATGGCAGACAATCCTCGCTACGCGCTCTATCGTTCCCCTTACAGCATCCTGCTTGCCAACCGTGCAAACGATGCGTCAGAAGCATTCCGTTGCTCGGTTGTGGGGCGTTGCTGTGAGAGCGGCGACATTCTGCAGGAGAACGTTGAGCTTCCCGCCAACACGGAGCGCAACGATATCCTTGCAGTACTCACCACGGGGGCATATAACTATTCCATGTCCTCCAACTATAACCGCATTCCGCGTCCGCCCGTTGTGATGCTCTCACAGGGGACACACCGTGTGGCGGTGCGCCGCGAAACTCCTGAGGATATCTGCCGAAACGATCTTTGATCGGTTGTCAAGGGTATGGATAAATAAAAAAGGTCTGTCTCAAACCGCAATTTGAGACAGACCTTTTTATTTATTTTTTGTATGGATGTTCAGCAGCCATTTCGCGCATCGCAGCGATTGCCGAGCGAGGGCGTCTGGAGCCAAAGAGGGCAGAGCCTGCTACGATGATATTCGCGCCTGCCTCGGTGAGTAGGTGGATATTATCGGGCGTAATGCCGCCGTCAACCTCAATATCGAGCTTGAGATGATGCGATTCGGCGTAACGTCTGACTGTGCGCACCTTTTCCAGCGTCTCGGGGATCAGCTTTTGTCCGCCAAACCCGGGAACAACCGTCATAATCAACGCCATGTCGATCTCGGAGAGAAAGGGGATGATGCGTTCTACGGGGGTTGCGGGCGAGATTGCCAGCGCGCAGCGCAACTCCTTTGCTCGGATCGCACGCAGCGCGGCAGCAGGATCGGCACAGCTTTCGAGATGGATCGTGATGATGTCGGCGCCTGCCTTCACGAAATCGTTGACGTAGCGGATCGGATCGTTGATCATCAGGTGCACGTCAAAGATCAGCTTCGTGTGGGGGCGCAGCGAGGAGATAACGGGGGCACCGAAAGAAATATTCGGCACGAACGCACCGTCCATCACGTCGAGGTGCAGATAGTTTGCACCTGCATGTTCCATACGCTTGACCTCGGCTGCAAGATTGGAAAAATCAGCCGCGAGGAGGGAGGGAGCAATATAAATCATGTTTTCGGCTCCTTTTTATGTAGAAAAATAGTTATTTTTGTCAAAATCAAAGAGAGTGGCATAAAATGATAGGGAAGATTCATGGGAGCGCGGCTCGGAGAGACGTGAAAGCCGATAGATGTTTGAGTGCACATCCGTTCAGCCTCCCATTTTTTATATCAATCGTTTTTTATCAGCAGACAGACTGCATGGACCGCCATACCAAGCTTTTCCCCCGTAAATCCGAGTTTTTCCTCGGTGGTTGCCTTGACGCTCACACAGGAGAAGTCAATTCCAAGCACGCGTGCCAGATTTTCACGCATGGTGGGAATATGGGGGGCGAGTTTGGGCGCCTGCGCCAGGATCGTGGCATCCACGTTGCGGATCTGCCAGCCCTCGCGCACAACAAGCTCCCGAACGTGCTCTGCAAGAACGAGGCTATCAGCACCCGCATAACGCGGATCGGTGTCGGGAAAATGCTTTCCAATATCGCCGAGTGCCAGGGCGCCGAGCAGGGCATCCATCACGGCATGCGTGAGCACGTCTGCATCCGAGTGCCCAAGCAGACCCTTCTCGTGCGGAATATCTACGCCCCCCAGGATCAGTCGGCGTCCTTCTGTGAGTCGATGCACGTCATATCCGTGCCCTACACGCATATCGGTAATCATCAGCTCTTACTCCTGTGTTGCAGGATCGCCTCTGCCAGAGAAAGATCCTCAGGCGTGGTGATCTTAATATTTGCTCTGCCGCATTCCACCATACGAACACGGTATCCGAGGTGCTCGATCAGAGAATTGTCGTCGGTGACCTGATAGCCGTCGCTTTGTGCACGGGCAAGTGCGGCAACGTAGAGCGAGTGGTGGAACACCTGGGGCGTTTGTGCCTGCCAGAGATTCTTTCGGTCAACCGTCTCACGCGTCATGCCACCTGTTGTAGTACGCTTGACCGTGTCGCTGATCAAATGCCCGGCGCTTGCCGCGTGAAAACGGTAGGCGCGCAGACAGACCTTTGCGATCTGCTCTGGCGTGGTAAGGCAACGTGCGCCGTCGGCAATGGCAACGTAGCGTACCTGATCGCTCAATCGGGACATGCCTCTCTCGGCGGATTCCTGTCGGGTTGCACCGCCTGCCACGATATGTGTCATTTTTTTAATTCCGTAGCGGTTACGCAGCTCGTAAACGGCCTCAAAATCACAGGGGCGGGTCACAACCACGATCTCGCGAATTAAAATGCACTTCTGATATGCCATGAGCGTGTGTGCAAGCACGGGAATGTCGCAAAGCGGCTCGAGCTGCTTGTTAATGCCTCCCATACGGGTGGAGTTGCCCGCAGCAAGCACGATCGCGGCGGTATAATTCCTTTGTGCGGCACGCCACAGCGCTCCGGCAGCTTGAATCGGATCCTTCATGAGAGAAATCCTCCCTTTCTCTGGGTATGTAGGCGATTTTACGCCTCGTCTGCCTCGAATTGCATCACCATATCAACGCGACGCTGATGCTTGCCGCCCTCAAAATCGGTGTCGATAAAGCTATCCACAAGATCGAGTGCCAGACCGGGACCGATCACGCGCTCACCAAAGCAGAGAATATTTGCGTTGTTGTGTGCACGGGTCAAGCGTGCGCTGAAGGTATCCGAGCAGGCAGCCGCGCGGATGCCGCGGTGCTTGTTTGCTGCCATCGACATGCCAATGCCGGTTCCGCAGATCAGGATACCCAGCTCGGTCACACCCTCCTGCACGTTTTTGCAAACGGCGTGTGCATAGTTGGGGTAGTCGCAGCTGTCGGTGGTGTAGGTGCCGACGTCGATGACTTCAATACCTCTGCTTTGCAGATGCTCGATCACCTTTCCCTTGAGTGCCACAGCGGCATGATCGCATCCAACGGTAATTTTCTTGATATTCATGAGAAAATCCTTCCTTTTTGTGAGTCTATATATGATTTCTGATATGTAACGCCTGCGGTGCAGAGCTCAAAGGATCACGCCCGTGTTTCCTTCGCGTGCGGCGCGCTCGCGCTCTGCCTGCGAGGGGCGCAAATAGGTGGGCACCATTTCGCAGTCGCTTGTGCCAATGCCTGCCTCGTGCGCTTCGCGTGCGACCTGTGCAACCGAATAGGCGCTTTGGTGGCGCAGCCGCTCGGGGGTTTTTGCCAAGGGGACGGTGAGTGCGTCAACTGAAATATCATAGCCGTCGCCAACGAGATAGATCGGCTCGTCATAGTCGCGGAGCAGCTCGTCAAGCTCGGTCAGCGGCAGGGCGCTGTCTGGCAAAAGCCGTGTCATGCTGCCGTTCTCCATGCGAAAGATTGCGGTGTAGACCTGTCGGCGGCGTGCGTTCATCACAGGGCAAACGATTCCGTTAACAACGTCGAGGTTTCGGGCAAGCGCCTCCAGGGTGGAGATGCCGATGCAGGGCTTATTGGTTTCAAAGGCAAGTCCCTTCAGGGTTGCCGCACCGATCCGAACGCCCGTGAAGGAGCCGGGTCCCGCCGACGCCGCAAAGAGATCCACGTCATTCGGGGTCAGGTCAAAGAGGCGCAGGATCGATTCCACCATCGGGAGCAGCGTTTCGCTGTGGGTGTTGCCGTTTCGGATGGTGTATTCTCCGAGGAGACGGTCATCCTCGCAGAGCGCAACCGTTGCTGCCACGGCGGTGCTGTCAAGTGCAAGTATCTTCATAGCGCTTCCTCACAGACTCTCTCGATGCAAATGCTTCGGGAATTCGGTGCATCGGGGTCGTTTTTTTCAATGGTGACGCGGATATAATCGTCGGGGAGCGCGTAAGGGATCTTTTCGCTCCACTCAACGAGGCAAATGCCGCATCGGTCGAGATAATCGTAAAAGCCGATTGAATAGAGATCATCCTCGTCCTCAATGCGGTACATATCGAAATGAAAGACCGAGCGAGGGCGTGCGCGGTATTCGTTTACCAGCGCAAAGGTGGGGGAGCGAACGGTTGCCGCAGGTGAAATTTCTGACACAAATCCGCGAATAAATGCGGTTTTTCCAACGCCGAGGTCGCCGTAAAGCGCGATAAAGGGTGGGAGCGACGCATCCGAGATAAGTGCTCGTGCCAAGTCGGCGCCTGCTTGTTCGGTTTCGCAAACGTTGGCGGTGTGGATCGTTTCTTGCGGTTTCACGTTCTGTCTCCTCTGTAATTCTACCTATATATTAACAGTATAACACAGTTTCAGTCTTTTGTAAAGACCTTTCGGGGGTTTTTCGGACGGTTGGCGATTACTTTTTTTTCTTGTCCTTCACGTCACGCAGCGGAGTGCGGCTGCCGTCGGGGTATTCCACCACCGTGTGGTCGAGCATCTGCCCGAACTGTGCGCGGAACTCTGCAATATACTCCTGTCGGAGTGCCTGCTGCTCCGCAGCCTCCTCGGGGGTGAGGCCCTCTGCCTTTTGCTTTCTCGCAAGCTCGTTGATGCGATCAATTTTTATTTTTTCCATTTTCTGTCTCCTTCATACTACACACTTTTTTTCGCAGGATACTTTATTCAAAAAGACCGTTCCAACGTCGGTCCCGAGGAACGTTTGCGAGCGCTCTCCGTTTGAAAAAATAAAGGGCAGACACGCGTGTCTGCCTTATCTTTATTTACACAAAAGGATCAAGCCTTTTTCAGCGTGCGCAGGCAACGAGAACAAACATTGATTGCTTTGCTGCCTTCCAACTTTACCTTGCGAATATTGGGCTTCCAGGTTCTGTTGGTTTTACGGTGAGAGTGAGAAACATTCTGACCGAACACAACGCCTTTTCCGCAGATACAACATTTTGCCATTTTGACACCTCCTAAAAGAACATTCACCGCAGCTTTTCAAAGCGCGGCACACAAAATACCGTACAACACGAGATATTATATCATACCTTTTTCAAAAATGCAAGCCTTTTTTTTATTTTTTTAAGATTTTTTTCAATTTATTTTATTTTTTGCAGATTTTTTCGAGATTTTTCTCGGAAAGCCCATCGGCAAGCGCGATTGCATTGCTGAAAATGCCATGATCAGCACCGCCGAGCAGGAGCACCAGACCGCCTGCCTCCGTGTGCGTGCGTGCCGCGAAGTTGAGCAGCTCGTTCTCGGGAAGCATAATGCTGCCGCAAAGGATCAGGGTTGCACAGGACAGAATCGAGCGCGCGATATCAACGGGAGCGTCAACGGGGGCATGCAGGAATACCTCTGTGCCCCGACGCTTGAGCTCGTCGGCGAGTGTTTGCGCGTCAGTGTCACCGTGTGCCGAGATCAGGGTTACAGATGAACGGTTGACGGGAAGCAGACAACGGCAACTTGGCAGGTCCGGGGTCACAACGGGTGCACGGGAGCCCTCGCGCACAACCACGGTGCCAACGCGTTTCGCACGGATTTCGCCATCGGCTTCGATCAGAATTGCAAGTGGGATTTCACCCTCGCAAGCCCAGGCGTTGTCGGTAATGCGGCAGGTCAGCGTATCGGTTTGCATCTCTTGGAGCACCGAGGTCAGCGATTCGCGACAAATCAGACGCACGCCCTTGATCACGCCCTCGTTTGCGAGCGTTGTCAGATAGGTGAGCATCTCACGCAGAGCGGCAAAGTCGATCTGCTGATCGCCATCGAGCGCGGGTGCGAGGCAATAGAGCCCGTGATTTGCCGTTGCAAACACGCTCGGCAGCGCGGGCTTTTCGGGGGCAATCGCCGTGACCGAAAGGCTTGTGTCGATACGTTCTTTCTCATAAAGAATGCGCGAAGCCGCCATTGGAATGCCGAGCTCGGTTTGCACACGATAAAGCCCCAGGATCGTGGAGATGACCTGCGTAGCCGTTTTATCCGAGCTGTCGGCAGAGCGTGTCATCGAGACCGCCAAGCGAGCGGTGGAATAGTCCGCACCGCTCGCAGCAAGCGCAAGAATCGGCGCGAGCGCCGTGTCGATCGCGTTACGATAGCACACGTTTTTTGCACTCGATGTTGCAGACGCATGAAGCAGCCCACCAAGGGCAAGAGTCTCGCTCCCGCAACTTCTGTCAGTTTGAATATAGGCGGAGTGATCAGCTCTCACGGTGCGATGCGAGATCGGTGCAAACGCCGTGTCCCATTCGTCATCCAATGCAACGGACAGGCTTCGGAATGGAATGAAGGAGCGCAAAAACGCGGTTTCAAAGGCAAAGGCGGGAAGATCATGAGAGCGGAAAAAGGCAAGGCGTGCGCTATCGTTGAGCGAAGCAAACGCCTGCAGGCGGATCGCATGTGCTTGGGCTGCCTGCGCAAAGCCCTCATATTCTCTGCGTGCGAGCAGAACAACGCTGCTTCCTTCATATGCGTCAACGAGCATGGAGCAGGGAAGCTCCTCGCCTGTGACGGAAAGCCGCGTCAGGTCGATCTGTGCACCGCGACCGCATGCAAGGAGAATTGCGAGGAGTCCACCCTCGGCAACCGTGAGAGAATGCTTGATCCGAGCGCGAACGTCGCGTTTGCCGAGAAAATCCGAAACGGGATCAAGTCCTCTGCCAACCACCGTTTCCATCGGACGCAGGAGTACCAAAAGGTCTCCCGCGGTAATCGGTGCCGTGTGCGAGCCGGAGAGGGTCAGATAGGTGCTTGACGTTGCCTCGCGCAGAGCTCGTGCGCGGTCGACGTGGGTTGCGATGGGCTGTAAGCTCATGTCAAGCCCTTTCAAAGTGGGGGTCTTACCAACGCGCATCAGTGCCTGATTGGCAAGCGCAAACGCCTCGTCGAGTGTGATTGGTGCGGCTGCATCGGGACGTAGGGCACGTCTTTTTGCGATTGCGTCGGCATAGGTGCGCGCCACGCATGCATCGTTTGTGAGCAGCTCCGCAATCCCCACCGAGGGACGGCAGACCGCTGCAAATCGGTCGAGCATGCGAAGCTCGTCAACCAAGGGGTCACGTTTCTCACGGGTTCGGTAATATGCTGCACAACGCGAAAGAACCGCCGTTGGGAGCGAGAGTCCGAGGTCTGCCCGCATTTTTTCGAGCACCGTCGGGCTGTAGCTGCCGAATCCGCGTATTTTTGCTTGTAAGCTCATCTCATTCACCTTTCTCATCCGAGAGGATGTGTCCCCTGCATTGCGCTCCGTCATTCTCCTCAATTCGTATGCGGTGAATTTGTGCGTGCAGTGCAACGGGGGAGGGAACCGCCACCTCGATAAAATCTGCGGTGTGACCGAAAGCGATCCCGTTTTTATAGGTTTCAAACAGTACGTCTGCCTCGCGCCCAAGCTGACGGTCCAGGATCTTTTTTCGGATTCCTTGCTGGAGGCTTGTCAACGCGGCAGCGCGTTCCGCCTTGATCGGCTCGGGAATCTGGTCGGGCATCGCATCGGCAACCGTGCCGACGCGTCTGGAATAAGGGAATACGTGGATCGACAAAAATGCTGCTCGCTCAACAAAGGCGAGCGTTTCTTCGAATTCTGCGTCGGTTTCACCGGGAAAGCCCGTGATCATATCGGTTGTGATCTGCACGCCGGGGATTGCCTCACGCAGGCGTGCGATACCATCAAATGCCATTCGGGTGTTATATTTGCGACGCATGCGCGCAAGCACGCCGTCCGAGCCGCTCTGCATGGAAAGATGAAAATGCGGTGCGAGTGAGTTAAGCGCGGCAATGCGCTCCACAAATTGCGGCTTCATCAGCGAGGGGTCGAGCGATCCGAGACGCACGCGACCGATTCCCGGGATGGCGTCCACGCGCTCAAGCAGATCGGCAAGAGTCACGCCGGGGAGGTCCTTTCCGTAAGATGCCGTTTCAATTCCCGTGAGCACTACCTCGCGACAGCCGTTTTGGGTGAGTGCGGTGACCTCGGCGATCACGTCGTCGGGGCTCTTGGAGCGAACCGAGCCGCGTGCCGAGGGAATGATGCAGTATGCGCATCGGTTTTCGCATCCGTCCTCAATCTTGACGTAGGCACGCGTGCGATCGAATTTTGTAATCGACATCGGCTCAAAGCCGAATTGATCGGGGGGCGTGCATACAACCTCTGGAGCGATCGGCTTTTTCTTTTCGTCAAGCAGACGCTTTGCAGCCGCAACTACGGCACTTTTGTTGGCGTTGCCGCAAACATAGTCAACGCCCGGGATGGCTGCAACATCGCTCGGCGCGACCTGCGAATAGCAGCCCGTTACCAGGATCACGGCATTCGGATTGCGGCGCGTGGCACGACGAATAAAATTGCGTGCCTTGCGGTCGGACTCTGCCGTAACCGTGCAGGTGTTGATCAGATAAACGTCACAAACGTCGGTGGGGCGTCGAACGGCAAAGCCTGCCGTTTCAAAGAGCTCGGCGATCGCCTCGGATTCATATTGATTGACCTTGCATCCAAGCGTGTAGATGCCAACGGCTTTTGTGCTCGGGATCATGCCGATCTCCCTCCTTTTCGGAATACTGTTGATATTTTATCACGGATTTACCCGTTTGTAAATAAATAATTTGTAAAAACCGAAGAAAAAAACAAAAAAACTCTTGAAAAAAGCAAAAAAGAGAGGTATAATAGAATTAAATAAAAAGCGAAAGGACAGGCATGACAATGGCACAGCTTCACATCGTTGACCACCCCCTGATTCAACACAAGCTTTCGTTGATGAGAAACAAAAAAACAGGCTCCAAGGATTTCCGTCAGCTTCTTGATGAAATTTCTCTTTTGATGGGCTATGAGCTCACGCGCGACCTGCCTCTTGAGGACGTTCCCATCGAAACGCCGATCACCTCGATGATCGGAAAAACCATCGCGGGCAAAAAGCTTGCGATCGTACCGATCCTGCGCGCGGGGCTCGGTATGGTGGACGGGCTGCAAACGCTCGTTCCGGTTGCAAAGGTTGGTCATATCGGACTTTACCGCGACCCCAAAACGCATCTTCCCGTAGAATATTACTGCAAGCTACCGCCCGATATTTCGGAGCGTATCGTGATTTTGGTTGATCCTATGCTTGCCACGGGTGGCTCGGCTGCCGACGCGCTCACTATGCTCAAGAAGCGCGGATGCACGAATATCCGCTTCATGTGCCTTGTTGCCGCTCCCGAGGGAGTCAAGCGCGTGCAGGAGGCTCATCCCGACGTGGAGATTTTCACTGCTGCTTTGGACGAAAGACTCAACGAGCACGCATATATCGTTCCCGGACTCGGAGATGCGGGCGACCGAATTTTCGGAACGCTTTAATCGAATATCCAAAAAGGAGTGGGGGAGCGTTTCGATCGAAAATGCTCCCTCTTTGCTATTTTCATGCAGACCATTACCGTAAAACGAAACGACGCCGGGCAGAGGCTCGACAAGTTTCTGACAAAAGCAGTCAAGGGGCTGCCGATGTCGCTCATGTATAAATATATCCGCACCAAAAAGATCAAGGTCAATCGCGCAAGGACACAGCCGAATTACATGCTCGCCGAGGGCGATGAGATTTTGCTTTTCATCCGCGAGGAGTTCTTTGAGTCACCCGAGCGTGATGACAACGCGCTATACCGCATCCAACCCAAGCTCGATATCGTCCACGAGGACGAAAACATCCTGCTTCTGAATAAGCGCCCCGGTGTGCTCGTTCACGAGGATACCGCTGCAGCCGAGAACACCTTGATCATGCACGTCAAGGCGTATCTCGCACAAAAGGGCGAATATGATCCGAGCGAGGAGCAGTCCTTTGCGCCTGCGCTCTGTAATCGCATCGACCGCAACACGGGGGGGATCGTGATCGCCGCAAAAAACGCCGAGGCGCTGCGCGTGATGAACGAAAAAATCCGCAATGACGAGATGAGAAAATTCTATCTCTGTGCCGTTCACGGCCGCATGTCGCACCAACAGGAGACCCTTCGGGCATGGCTTCGCAAGAACGCAGACGAAAATCTTGTTCAGATTTCGGATACGAAGCGGCAGGGATATAAAGAAATTATTACGAAATATCGCGTTCTGCGCGAGCGAGGAAACGAATCCTTGCTCGAGGTTGAGCTTGTCACGGGCAGAACACACCAGATCCGTGCGCATCTGTCACATATAGGGCATCCACTCCTCGGAGACGGAAAATATGGCGTCAACCGCGACGATCGCGCAAGAGGATATAAATTTCAGGCTCTCTACGCCTACCGCCTCCGCTTTGATTTTAAGGAGGACGGCGGCGTTCTCCAAGACCTCAATGGAAAAAGCTTTTCGATCCCGCTGGAGGACGTTTGGTTCCGACGCGATTTTTATGACCGAGAGGAGGATACCCCATGAGGATCGAAGGCGAAGCACGGCGCGTTTTGCTTCCGCTTCTTTCGGGTGCGGTCCTAACCGCTCTGACGCTTGTTTATCCCGCTCTCGGGATTTTGGAATGGGTGACCATGATTCCGCTTTCCATCGGACTTTTCAATCTCTGCTCCTGTCAGCGGTGCAGCCTCAAGCGTGCATACGGCTATGGATTTTTAACGGTTTACATTTTCTATTTCGTTCTTTATCATTGGATCGTCAATCTCTATCCGCTCGATTTTATCGGGCTCGACGCAGGCGCGTCTGTTGCGGTGGTGGTAGCCGGATGGTTGGGGTTGCCGCTCCTTCAGGCGCTCGTGGGAGGGTTGATGTTTCTTGCCTTCCGTTGGATGCATAAAACCGCTCTCTTTGAGCGTGCGCCGCTCCTGCGCCCCTTCATTTTCGCATCCCTTTGGGTGGTTTTTGAATGGAGCTCCACGCTCGGCTGGACGGGCGTTCCATGGGGCAGGCTCGCACTCGGGCAGATTGAAATGCTGCCGATCTTGCAGAGTGCGTCTTTGCTCGGCTCCTATCTTGTCACTTGGCTGATTGTTGCCGTCAACGCGCTGCTTGCCTATGCGATCCTTTATAACACCCGCGCAACACTCTGCGGTGCGGTTGCGGCGATTCTGTTCTTCTCCAACCTTTGTTTTGGAACGGTCAAGATGCTCCTGCCCGTCGATCAGACGCGAGAGACCGTGCGCGTTGCCGTGATTCAGGGTAATATCGACTCGCACGAGAAATGGGGCCCCGATTCGGTTCTGCGTACTCGTGAGGCTTACGAGCGGCTCACCCTTGAGGCGGCAGAGCAGGGAGCGGAGCTGATCATCTGGCCCGAAACCGTATTTCCGGCACCGCTGAACACCTCGATCGTTACCCGCGCGTTCCTTTCGGGACTCGCAAAGGAGACCGATGCGACCTTGCTCATCGGTTCTACCTATTATATATTTGAGGAGTGCAACTACAACGCACTCTTTCTCGTCACACCCGAGGAGGGCGTTGATCTCGACGTCTTTTACGCCAAGCGACATCTTGTGCCGTTCGGAGAATACGTCCCGATGCGTGAGGTGTTCACCGCGCTCATTCCACCGCTTGCCGATCTCTCCGCACTCGGGGAGGACCTGGACCCGGGAGAGGATTCTGCGCTCTTTGAAACCAAGTGGGGAAGTCTTGGCGCGCTGATTTGCTTCGATTCGATCTACGAGGAGCTTACGATCGACTCGGTGCGCGACGGTGCCGAGCTGCTGGTGCTTGCCAGCAATGACAATTGGTTTTACGATTCGGCTGCGATCTATCAGCATCAGGCACAGGCACAGCTTCGTGCGATCGAGAGCGGACGTTATCTGGTTCGTGCCGGTAACACGGGGATTTCCTCGGTGATCTCGCCCAACGGTGAAAATCTTGCTTTTCTCGATCCACTGACCGAGGGCTATGCCGTTGCGGATGTTTCGATGCAGACCGCAATCACTCCTTATGTGGCGGTTGGAAATCTCCTTGTATATCTTTGTGCCGCCTTTTGCTGCCTTGCAGCGGTGTTGGGCTTTCTTATGAAGGTGCCAATTCCCAAAGAAAATGCATTTTCTCGCTACGAGGCAAAATAAGGATTTTCTTTTTGCTTTTGATGTTTTTTGGCAGAAAATCAAACGAAATACCCGTTTTTCTGTCAGCATTCTGCTATATCTCGAAAAGCATATCGTCATATTTTTTTCGCATTTTACAAAAGCCGAGAAATGTGTTAAAATATTAACAAGCATAAGATCGGGGCATATTGTCACCGAGCCAAAAGGTGCCGAAAGGCAGAAAGGGTTTTCTAAAGATGGAAAAGAAGGTTTACGAAATCGTAGACGGTGTAGAAAAGCTGGAGGCAGCGATCGCGCGTGTCCGTGCGGCGCAGAAGCAGTTTGCAACCTACACGCAGGAGCAGGTCGACAAGATTTTTCTCGCAGCGGCAACCGCAGCGGATAAGGCGCGGATCTCGCTGGCTAAAATGGCGGTCGAGGAAACGGGCATGGGTGTTGTCGAGGATAAGGTGATTAAGAATCACTACGCGGCAGAGTATATCTACAATGCCTATAAGGATACCAAAACCTGCGGCGTTGTTGAAGAGGACTCGGCATACGGCATCAAAAAGATCGCAGAGCCGATCGGTGTGATCGCGGCGGTCATTCCCACAACCAACCCCACCTCCACCGCAATTTTCAAGACGATGCTCGCACTCAAAACGAGAAACGGCATCATCATCAGCCCTCACCCCAGAGCAAAGAACTGCACCATTGCGGCTGCAAAGCTCGTGCTGGAGGCGGCTGTTGCGGCAGGCGCTCCCGAGGGCATCATCGACTGGATCGACGTGCCTTCTCTGGAAATGACCAACCTGGTCATGAAGGAGGCAGACATCATCCTTGCAACGGGCGGTCCCGGCATGGTGAAGGCTGCATATTCGAGCGGCAAGCCCGCTCTCGGCGTTGGAGCAGGTAACACCCCTGCGATCATCGACAGCTCTGCAGATATTCTGCTCGCCGTCAACTCGATCATTCACTCCAAAACCTTTGATAACGGTATGATCTGTGCTTCCGAGCAGTCGGTGCTCGTGATGGACTCGGTTTACGATGCTGTCAAGGCGGAATTCGCGGCAAGAGGCTGCTATTTCCTTAACGCAGAGGAGACCGAAAAGGTGCGTAAGACCATCCTGATCAACGGCGCACTCAATGCAAAGATCGTTGGTCAAACGGCTCCCACCATTGCCGCACTCGCAGGTGTGGAGGTTCCCGCACGCACCAAGATTCTCATCGGTGAGGTTGAGAGCGTGGAGCTTTCCGAGGAGTTTGCACACGAAAAGCTCTCGCCCGTTCTTGCAATGTATCGTGTTTCCTCTTTCGAGGAGGCTCTTGATAAGGCGGATAAGCTCATTGCCGACGGTGGCTTTGGTCACACCTCGAGCATCTATCTCAATGAGATGACCGAAAAGGATAAGCTCGCAGCCTTTGCTGCACGCATGAAGACCTGCCGCATCCTGGTGAACACCCCCTCGTCTCACGGCGGTATCGGAGACCTTTATAACTTCAAGCTTGCTCCCTCGCTCACGCTCGGATGCGGATCGTGGGGCGGCAACAGTGTTTCCGAAAACGTTGGCGTCAAGCACCTGCTTAACATCAAAACCGTAGCCGAGAGGAGAGAAAACATGCTTTGGTTCAGAACACCTCAAAAGGTGTATATCAAGAAGGGCTGCCTGCCCGTGGCGCTTGACGAGCTTCGCACCGTCAGAGGCGCAAAGAAGGCGTTTATCGTAACCGATACCTTCCTCTATGAGAACGGCTACACCAAGCCGATCACCGATAAGCTCGACGAAATGGGCATTCAACACACCACGTTCTGGGGCGTTCAGCCCGACCCCACGCTTGCAAATGCAACCGAGGGCGCAGCACAGATGAGAGCCTTCAAGCCCGACACCATCATCGCACTCGGCGGTGGCTCGGCAATGGACGCAGCAAAGATCATGTGGGTGCTCTACGAGCATCCCGATGCGGACTTCATGGATATGGCAATGCGCTTCATTGATATCCGCAAGAGAGTTTACACCTTCCCGAAGATGGGTGAGAAGGCATATTTCATCGCCATTCCCACCTCCGCAGGAACTGGCTCCGAGGTCACGCCCTTCGCGGTTATCACCGACGAAAAGACAGGCGTGAAGTATCCTCTTGCTGACTACGAGCTTCTTCCCAACATGGCGATCATCGACACCGATTTCCATATGTCTGCACCTCGCGGACTCACTGCGGCTTCGGGTATCGACGCCGTAACGCATGCAGTTGAGGCATACGCCGCAATGCTTGCAACCGACTACACCGACGGTCTCGCACTCCGTGCGCTTAAGGTGATCTTCGAGTATCTCCCCAGAGCATATGACAACGGTCAGACCGACGTTGAGGCACGCGAAAAGATGGCTAACGCCGCTACGATGGCGGGTATGGCATTCGCAAACGCGTTCCTCGGCATCTGCCATTCGATGGCACATAAGCTCGGCGCATTCCACCACCTGCCTCACGGCGTTGCAAACGCGCTCATGATCGAGGAGGTGCTGCGCTTTAATGCATCCGAGGCACCCGTGAAGATGGGAACCTTCTCGCAGTACGATCACCCCCACACGCTTGCAAGATATGCAGAGATTGCCGATTATCTCGGACTCGGCGGCAAGACCGACGAGAAGAAGCTGGAAAACCTGATCAAGGCGATCAACGACCTCAAGGCGCGCGTTGGTATCAAGGCAACCATCAAGGATTACGGCATCGACGAGGCTGATTTCCTGGCACGTCTTGACGATATGGTTGAGCAGGCATTCGACGATCAGTGCACCGGCGCGAACCCCAGATACCCCCTGATGAGCGAGATCAAACAGATGTACCTCAACGCTTATTACGGTAAGCATGAGGAAGTTTAATACGGGAGGCAAACGATATGAAATTGGATCAAGTGATTGCAGTCAGACCCAACAAAACCGTATACCGCGACGGTGACCGTTGCATCAAGGTGTTCAACGAGGGCTATTCCAAGTCCGATATCCTCAACGAGGCGCTTAACCAGGCGAGAGTGGAGGAGACGGGACTCAATATTCCCAAGATTATTGAGATTACCACGGTTGACGGCAAATGGGCGATCGTTTCGGATTACATTGAAGGCGAAACTCTTGCCGAACTGATGGCGCGTCATCCCGAAAAGAAAGAGGCGTATATTGCACAGATGGTGGATATTCAGCTCAATATTCACAGAATGCGCTCGCCCCTGCTCACCAAGCTCAAGGATAAGATGAACCGCAAGATCAGCCAGACCGATCTTGATGCCACCACGCGCTACGAGCTGCACACCAGACTCGAGGGCATGCCCAAGCATAATAAGGTCTGCCACGGTGATTTTAACCCCTCCAATATCGTTATCACTGCCGACGGCACGCCCTACGTGATCGACTGGGCACATGCAACGCAGGGAAATGCGGCTGCAGACGCAGCAAGAACCTATTTGCTATTCTCACTTGCAGGCGATAAGGAAACCGCAAATCTCTATCTGCGCACCTTCTGCGAAAAGAGTGATACTGCTATGCAGTACGTGCAGAAATGGCTTCCCATCGTTGCGGCATCGCAGTCGGTAAAGGGAAATCCCGAGGAGAGACAGTTCCTGCTCGGATGGGTCAACGTTGTTGATTTTGAATAAGCGATTGAACGGATCGCGGGGCGTTTGGCGCCCTGCGGTCCGTTTGTGCTTTACGTCTTATGCGATCCTTTTGTGCAGAAAGCAAGTTTTTTTTACTTGTTTTTTTGTTTTTTTATCCCTTAAGATCGCTAAAAAAGACTTTTTTCTCTTGACAAATCGCATCCTGTCTGATATAATATATTAAATATTCGGAACCAAGAAGGAGATGTTAAAATGAACTTCAATGAAAAATTCGTAAAAGAAGGTCTGACGTTCGACGATGTTTTGCTCATTCCCGCAAAGAGTGACGTTCTTCCTGCGGACATTTGTCTCAAAACACGTTTGACGAATCGCATCACGCTCAACATCCCGCTCATGAGCGCGGCAATGGACACTGTTACCGAGGCGGATATGGCAATTGCGATGGCTCGCGAGGGTGGTGCCGGCACGATCCACAAGAATATGAGCATCGACGCGCAGGCCGAGCAGGTCGACCGCGTTAAGAGAAGCGAAAACGGCGTTATCACCAACCCGCTCTTCCTGGGGCCCGACAACTACGTTTACGAAGCAGAAAACCTGATGCACAAGTTCCGCATTTCCGGTGTTCCGATCTGCGACGAAAACAAGAGACTCGTTGGTATCATCACCAACCGTGACATGCGCTTCATCCGCGACTACAATATCCGCATCGGTGACGTTATGACCAAGGAAAACCTGGTCACCGCACCGGTTGGAACCACTCTGGAGCAGGCTCAGGATATCCTGCACCGCCATCGCATCGAGAAGCTCCCGATCGTTGATGAGAAGGGCATTCTGCGCGGTCTGATCACGATCAAGGACATCGAGAAGGCAACCAAATATCCCAACTCCGCAAAGGACGCAAAGGGCAGACTGATCTGCGGTGCGGCGATCGGTGTAACCGCCGACGTTGTGGACCGTGCAGGTGCTCTGCTTGATGCGGGCGCCGATTTCCTTGTGCTCGATTCGGCACACGGTCATTCGGCAAACATTCTGCGTAGTCTTGCAAAGGTGAAGGAGGCATATCCCGAGGCACAGATCATCGGCGGTAACATCGCAACCGCAGAGGCTGCGCGTGACCTCATTCTCGCAGGTGCCGACGCAGTAAAGGTCGGTATCGGCCCCGGCTCAATCTGCACCACCCGCGTGGTTGCAGGTATCGGTGTGCCCCAGATCACCGCGATCTTTGACGCGGCAGAGGAGGCTGCAAAGCACAATATCCCCGTCATTGCCGACGGCGGTATCAAGTATTCGGGCGACATGGTAAAGGCGATCGCTGCAGGCGCGAACGTGATCATGGTTGGCTCGCTTCTGGCAGGCTGCCAGGAAAGCCCCGGAGCTGAGGAGCTCTATCAGGGCAGACGCTTCAAGGTTTACCGCGGTATGGGCTCGATTGCTGCAATGGAAAACGGCTCCAAGGATCGCTACTTCCAGCAGGGCAACAAGAAGCTCGTTCCCGAGGGCGTTGAGGGTCGCGTTCCTTATAAGGGACGTCTTGCTGACACCGTTTACCAGATGATGGGCGGTCTGCGCTCGGGTATGGGCTATTGCGGTGCTCCCGACATCGAAACACTCAAGGCAACCGGCAGATTTATCCGTATCACCAATGCGGGTCTGCTTGAGTCGCATCCTCACGATATCAATATCACCAAGGAGGCTCCCAACTACTCCTCGCACGGTTAATCCGCAGGAGATAGAGCGAGCGGTCTTTTCCGCTTTTGTATGAGCTCCTTATATAGAAACGAACGGCTCGTGCCAATGGCATCTGTCGTTCGTTTTCTTTTTTGTCTCAAATGAGAAGCTTGGCTGAACGATGGCAATTTTTTTGAAAAAAAGTCGCGAAAAATGTAAAAACATTTCATATTTTTTTATAAAAAGTGTAGATTTTTTTTTAGAAATATGGTATAATAAAATGTCCGTATGTGTGAGCGGCGCCGAGACTTCGATTTTTGAGAAAGAACAGCAGCAAATTTTGAGGATTTCAGATGTCAGACAGCACCGCTCCGATAGTTCATTATAAAAATTCAGGAGGTTTTTTGAATTATGAAAAAGAAATTGACTACGGTCGATTTTCACGGGACAAAAGAGCAGGAGGAAAAATTGCTTGCCGTAATCGAAAAGCATGCAGGCCAGAAGGGCGCAATGATGCCGATCCTTCAGGAGGCACAGGAGATCTACGGTTATCTGCCGCTCGAGGTCCAGACGATCATCGCCGCAAAAACAGGCGTTTCTTTGGAAGAGATCTTTGGTATCGTTTCCTTCTACGCACAGTTCAAGCTCAATCCCGACGGTCAGTATGCAATTGCAGTTTGCCTGGGTACCGCTTGCTACGTAAAGGGCTCCGGTGATATCATCGAGGCTATTTCGCAGAAGCTCGACGTTCCGGTTGGAAGCACGTCTCCCGACGGTAAGTATTCCATCGAGGCAACCCGTTGCATCGGTGCCTGCGGTCTGGCTCCCGTTCTTACCGTTAACGGTGAGGTTTACGGCAGACTGACGGTTGATGACGTTGATTCGATCCTCGCAAAGTATAAATAATAAAGCCATTGGAAAGGGCAGGAACAAGGTTTTATGAAGATCTCTGAAATTCAGGAATTGCTGAATGCGGAAATCGTGTGCGGAGAGGAGTCTCTCGACAGAGAGGTTTCGTCCGCGTGCGGAAGCGATATGATGAGCGACGTACTTGCATACGTAAAGGATCAGGCGGTGCTGCTGACCGGCTTGGTGAATTCGCAGGTTGTACGAACCGCTGAAATGATGGACATGGTTTGTATCGTGTTCGTTCGTTCCAAGTGCCCCACAGAAGAAATGGTCGCGCTCGCGCGCGAGAGCAACATGGTTTTGCTCAAGACCGGAAAAAGGATGTATGAGGCCTGTGGTAAGCTGTATGCAAACGGCTTGGGCGGAAGCGGAGTGAAAAAATGAACGAGGCTGTAAAATTGCATTTCCTTGTGGACGGTGACGATTTCACCTCTGCAGGTCAGGCTTCTGTTCAGGTGAAAAAGAGTCTGCGGCAGCTCGGGATCGCTCCCGAGATCATTCGCAAGGTTTCGATTGCAATGTACGAGGGTGAGATCAATATGGTGATCCACGCGGGCGGCGGAGAGGCAAACGTGCTGATCTACGAGGACCGCATCGAGATCGACCTGATCGACAACGGCCCCGGAATTGCAAACATCGACCTTGCCATGCAGGAGGGCTTTTCCACCGCTCCCGATAACATTCGCTCGCTTGGCTTCGGTGCCGGAATGGGACTGCCGAATATGAAGCGCTACACCGACTCCATGCAGATTGATTCCGAGCTTGGAAAGGGAACAAGGATCCTCATGACGGTTCTCCTTTGATCCCTCTCCGGATAAAAACGGAACAAAAACCGAAAGGGAGTGATCGTTTCCGATGAATACTTACGTTCATTCGGTTTCGCTGGATGTTTCGCGTTGTACGGGATGCACGCTTTGTATGAAGCACTGTCCCACCGAGGCGATTCGGATTCACGACGGTCATGCACAGATCGACACCAACCGCTGTATCGACTGCGGTGATTGTATCCGAAACTGTCCGAACAACGCCAAAAAAGCAACATACAGCAAGCTTGACACCGTAATGAAGTACAAATGGAAGGTTGCGCTTCCCGCACCTACCTTGTACGGTCAATTTGAAGAATTGGATGACGTCGACTACGTTCTCCAGGGTCTTTTGGACATAGGCTTTGACGACGTGGTGGAGGTCTCGCAGGCAGCGGAGCTTGTTTCCGCATACACACGGCTCTACCTCAAAACCGAGGGGATCACGAAGCCCGTGATCAGCTCGGCGTGTCCCGTGGTGCTGCGTTTGATCTCGTTGCGCTATCCAACCCTGCGTGAGCATATCATGCAGCTGCTCCCCCCTGTTGAGATCGCGGCAAAAATGGCTCGCGAGAAAACGAGGAGGGAACACCCTGAGCTGAAGGATGAGGACATCTGCATCTGCTTCATCTCTCCATGTCCCGCAAAAGTTAGCTACGTGCGAAACGGCTTTGGTGACTATAAGAGTGAGGTTAACGAGGTTCTTTCCATCAGCGACGTTTATTTCAGTCTGATCAACGTGATGCGTCGCGGTCATGCCCCCGTACCTTTTTCAAAGTCGGGAATGATCGGTATCAGCTGGGCAACCTCGGGAGGCGAATCCTCTGCGATCTTCAACGATAAGTATCTGGCGGCAGACGGCATTGAAAACGTCAACCGCGTGCTCGATCAGTTGGATAACGGAAATATTTCGTCGCTTGAGTTTGTGGAGCTCAACGCTTGTCCGGGCGGATGTGTGGGCGGCGTGATGGCACCCGAAAATCCGTTTGTAGCGAAGGCAAGATTGCAAACGCTGCGGCGGTATCTGCCGGTGTCACAAACCTTTCTCGACGATAAGGAGCGGGATTTTATTCCCGAGCGCTTCTTCTTCAACGAGATCCCAACCTACCGACCGATCCAGCGCTTGAGTGAGAACTTCGCGGAGTCGCTTCGGATGATGTCCGAGATTCAGAAGATCCGCTCCGAGCTGCCGGGAATCGACTGCGGAGCCTGCGGGGCTCCGAGCTGCCGTGCATTCGCCGAGGATATTGTCCGCGGAAATGCGCAGCGAGATGGTTGCATGGTTGAGCGTGTTCGCAGGATCGACGAAAGCAAAGAAACCAAGCAGGAGGAAGATCAATGAAGGTTCGTGAAATGGCTCAAAAGCTGTCTCTGACGCCGATCGCCGTGAGCGATGACGAGCGCGAATTTTCGGGGACCTACATCGGAGATCTGCTCAGCTGGGTGATGGGACGGGCGGAGCATGACAACGTCTGGATCACCATCATGTCCAATATCAATATCGTTGCGGTTGCATCTCTCGCGGATGTTGCGTGTATTGTTCTGGCAGAGGGCGTTACGTTGGAGGACCACGTGCGTGCCACGGCAGAGCAGAAGGGGGTAAACGTTTACACCTCGGAGAAAACCGCTTATGAGCTTGCCGCCGCGCTGGCAAGCCTGCAGGCGTGAACCGATACTATTACGACCTGCACGTTCATTCCTGCCTATCCCCCTGTGCCGATAATGACATGACCCCCAATAACATTGCGGGCATGGCGGCGCTGGCAGGCTTGAATATCCTTGCACTCACCGATCATAACACCTGCAGAAACTGTCCCGCGTTCTTCGCGGCGGCAAAAAAGCAGGGCATCATTCCGATCGCGGGAATGGAATTGACCACGGCGGAGGACATCCACATCGTTTGTCTTTTTGAGCGTCTTGAGAACGCGATGCAATTTAGCGACGCGGTGGACGCACGGCGGATCAGAATTCCAAACCGCACCGACATCTTCGGAGATCAACTCCTGACTGATGAGGACGATCAAGTGATCGGAACCGATGAATTTTTGCTTTCCAATGCAACCGAGCTCATGCTCGATGAGGTTCCGCCTTTGGTGGCGGAGCATCACGGCATCTGCTTTCCCGCCCACGTTGACCGTGAGGCAAACGGAATTCTTGCAACGCTGGGAAGCTTTCCGGAAACACCGCGCTTTTCGGTTGCGGAATTTCACGATGCATCCAAAATCGGGGCGTACCGTGAAAAGCACCCCGCGCTGAATGAGATGCGTCTTGTGATCGGATCGGATGCGCATTATCTTTGGGACATTCGCGATCGGGACGATTATTTCGAGCTCGCGGATGAGCCTTACAGTACAGATTACGTTCGGAGCCAATTGTTCCGTGTGTTGGGAGGGAAGAACGGTTGAAGGAGCTATCACTCAACGTCCTTGATATCACCGAGAATTCGGTTAAGGCGGGGGCAACGCTGATCAAAATCGTTCTCGAGGAAACCGAAGAAACGCTGCGTTTCACGGTTTCCGATAACGGTTGCGGCATGCGCGAGGAGATTCTGCGCGGCGTGATCGACCCCTTCTATACCACACGAACCACCCGAAAGGTTGGGCTCGGGATTCCGCTTCTCAAGCTGGCGGCGGAGCAAACGGGCGGAGAAATCCGCATCACCTCGCGCCACGAGTCCGAGTATCCCGAGGATCACGGCACCGAAACAAGTGCACTGTTTTACAAAAACCACATCGACTTCACGCCGATGGGGGATATCGTTTCCACAATGACGACCCTGATCCAGGGAAGTCCGGAAATTGATTTTGAATTTCTCCACACTGCTCCGAATTTGCGCGTGGAATTGAGCACGCAGCAAATGCGCGAGATATTGGGCGGGGAAATTCCGCTGAACGATCCTGAGATCATTCGATGGATCGGACAGTTTATGAAAGAGCAATATGAAAATATTACTAATAATGAATGAAGGAAGGAACTGAAACTATGAAATCTTTGGCAGAGCTTGCAGCGATCAGAGAAAAAATGAAAGACAAGATCGTGCTCCGTGAAGGTGGTAGTGACACGAGAATCGTTGTTGGTATGGCAACCTGCGGAATTGCTGCAGGTGCACGTCCCGTTCTCAACGCTTTCGTAGAGGGCGTTGATAAGGAGGGCCTGAACGGTAGTGTCATCGTATCGCAGACCGGTTGCATCGGTTTGTGCCAGTATGAGCCGATCGTTGAGGTTTACACGGCAGGCAACGAAAAGGTCACCTATGTGAAGATGACTGTTGAAAAGGCTGAAAAGGTGCTCAAGGAGCATATCAAGGGCGGCAAGGTTGTGGCAGAGTACACGATCAATGGCGCAAATGCATAATTTGGAGGTGGCATTTTCATGATTCGTTCTCACGTATTGGTATGTGGCGGTACCGGATGTACTTCGTCCGGAAGCCCGAAGATTCAGGCTGCTTTTGAGTCCGAGATCAAAAAGAATGGCTTGGAGGCAGAGGTTAAGGTCGTTCAGACCGGTTGTTTCGGTCTTTGCGCTCTCGGTCCCGTTGTTATCGTTTACCCCGACGGAACCTTTTACAGCAACGTAACCGTAGAGGACGTTGCAGAGATCACCAGCGAGCATCTGCTCAAGGGTCGTGTTGTGGAAAGACTCGTCTACAACGACGTTGGTGACAACGTTGCAAACGTTGAGGATGCACATGCATCGCTCAGCGATACAACCTTCTACAAATCCCAGCACCGTGTTGCACTCCGCAACTGCGGCGTGATCAACCCCGAGAACATCGAGGAATACATCGCAATGGACGGTTATTCCGCTCTGGGTAAGGCTCTGACCGAGATGACTCCCGACGAGGTTATCCAGACCATTCTTGATTCCGGACTTCGCGGACGCGGAGGCGCAGGCTTCCCGACCGGTCTGAAGTGGAAGTTCGCTTCGGGCAACCGCGGACAGGTTCAGAAGTACGTATGCTGCAACGCCGACGAGGGTGACCCCGGTGCATTCATGGACCGTTCGATCCTCGAGGGTGACCCCCATGCTCTGATCGAGGCTATGGCAATTGCCGGCTACGCAATCGGTGCTAACCAGGGTTACGTTTACGTTCGTGCTGAGTACCCGATCGCCGTAAACCGCCTCCAGATCGCAATTGATCAGGCAAAGGAATACGGTCTGCTCGGCGAAAACATTTTCGGCACCGATTTCTCCTTCGACCTCGGCATTCGCCTTGGCGCAGGTGCATTCGTGTGCGGTGAGGAGACCGCTCTGATGACCTCGATCGAGGGCAAGCGCGGCGAGCCCCGTCCCCGTCCTCCTTTCCCTGCAGTAAAGGGTCTGTTCGACCGTCCCACGGTTCTGAACAACGTTGAAACCTATGCAAACATTCCTCAGATCATCAACAACGGCGTTGAGTGGTTCCGTTCGATGGGTACCGAGAAGTCCAAGGGCACCAAGGTATTCGCACTCGGCGGTAAGATCAAGAACACCGGTCTGGTTGAGGTTCCCATGGGTACCACCCTGCGCACGATCATCGAGGAGATCGGCGGCGGCATCCCGAACGGCAAGAAGTTCAAGGCTGCTCAAACCGGTGGACCTTCCGGCGGATGCATTCCCGCACACCTGATCGACACGCCCATCGACTACGATAACCTGCTCGAGATCGGCTCGATGATGGGTTCGGGCGGTCTGATCGTTATGGACGAGGACAACTGCATGGTTGACATTGCACGCTTCTTCCTTGACTTCACGGTTGATGAATCCTGCGGTAAGTGCACGCCCTGCCGTGTTGGTACCAAGAGACTGCTTGAGCTGCTTGACAAGATTATCGCCGGAAAGGGCGAGCTTGAGGATCTTGATAGACTCGAGGAGCTTTCCAACTATATCAAGTCCGCATCTCTGTGCGGTCTGGGTCAGACGGCTCCGAACCCCGTTCTGTCCACCCTCCGTTATTTCAGAGAGGAGTACATCGCTCACATCGTGGACAAGAAGTGTCCTGCCGGCGTTTGCAAGAGCCTGCTCAGCTTCACCATCGACGCCGACAAGTGCATTGGCTGCGGTATGTGTGCTAAACAGTGCCCCGCATCTGCAATCGCAAGAACCGACTACGTGGCTCCCGGTCACAAGCTCGCATCCTTCAAGATCGACACTGCAAAGTGCGTGAAGTGCGGAGCATGCCTGCCCACGTGTAAGTTCAAAGCTATTTCCAAAGTTTAAGAAAGGAGAATTGTGGACAATGGATATGATTAATGTAAAAATTAACGGTGTCGACTATTCGGTCGCCAAGGGTTCCACGGTTCTGGAAGCCGCAAAAGCAGCGCATATTGATATTCCCACGCTCTGCTACCTGAAGGACATCAACGAGATCGGCGCATGCCGTCTCTGCCTTGTAGAGATCGCCGAGATGCGCGGTCCCGCACTTGGTCCCTGGCGCATGGTAACCGCTTGCGTATATCCCTGCACCGAGGGCATGGAGATCAAGACCAACACGCCCAAGATCGCTGCTTCGCGCAAGATGAACCTTGAGCTGCTGCTCTCCAACCACAATCAGGACTGCCTCTCCTGCGTACGCTCGACCAACTGCGAGCTGCAGACCCTTTGCCGTGAGTACGGCGTTACTTCCTCCACCTTTGTTGGAGAGAAGACCGAGTCGGTGATCGACGATAAGTCTCCCATCATCCGCGACAACAGCAAGTGCGTTCTTTGCCGCCGTTGCGTTGCAACCTGCTCCAAGATTCAGCAGATCGGCGTAATCGGTGCAAACAACCGTGGTTTCGATACCTACGTTGGCTCGCAGTTCGGCATCAACCTTGCTGACACGTCCTGCATCAACTGCGGACAGTGCATCGTTTCTTGCCCTGTTGGCGCTCTCTATGAGAGAGATGATACCGACGATGTATTCGCAGCACTTGCAGATCCCACCAAGCATACCGTGATCTGCACCGCTCCTTCTGTTCGCGCACAGATCGGTGAGTGCTTCGGCTATGAGCCCGGCACCGACTGCGAGGGCAAGATGGTTGCTGCTCTCAAGGCTCTTGGCTTTGATGGCGTTTACGATATGAACCTCACTGCAGACCTGACCATCGTTGAGGAAGCAAACGAGCTCCTCGGCAGAGTGAAGAATGGCGGCGCGCTGCCCATGATTACCTCCTGCTCGCCCGGATGGATCAAGTATTGCGAGCACTATTTCCCTGAATTCACCGATAACCTCTCCACCTGCAAGTCTCCTCAGCAGATGTTCGGTGCGGTTGTTAAGACCTACTACGCACAGAAGATGGGCTGGGATCCCAAGGACATCGTGATGGTATCGGCAATTCCTTGTACCGCTAAGAAGTTTGAGGTTGGCAGACCCAACCAGGCTGCTGCCGGCGTTCCCGACGTTGACTATGCGATCACCACCCGTGAGGTTGGCAGAATGATCCATAAGGCAGGCATCAACTTCCGCGCTCTTGAGGATGCGAAGTTTGACGATCCCTTTGCAATCGGATCGGGCGCAGGCGCGATCTTCGGCGCAACCGGTGGCGTTATGGAGGCTGCTCTCCGTTATGCTGCTGAGGTCATCCTGGGCAAGAAGCTTGAGAAGGTTGACTTCACCGAGGTTCGTGGCACCGAGGGTATCAAGACCGCTTCCTATAAGCTTGGCGATCTGACCATCAACGTGGCAGTTGCATCGAGCACGGGTAAGGCAAAGGAGCTGCTCAACAAGGTTAAGGCAGGCGAGCTCGACGTTCAGTTCATCGAGATCATGGGATGCCCCGGCGGTTGTGTAAACGGCGGCGGTCAGCCCATTCAGCCCGCATCCGTTCGTATGAACACCGACCTGCGCGCAGTTCGTGCAGCCGTTCTTTACAACGACGATGCAAACGATTCGCTCCGCAAGTCTCAGGACAACCTCGCAGTTCAGAAGCTGTATGACGAGTTCTTCGGCGCTCCCAACAGCCACAAGGCTCACGAGATCCTGCACACCACCTATGTCAAGAGAGGACTTTATTAATCCTTGATTGCTCGTGGGATGTCCTTCGCAAGAAGGGCATCCCACGATTTTCTTTCATACGAAAAAAAGACGGCTCAAACGCATTCTTGTATTTGAGCCGTCTTTTTTTGTTGATGAATTGTTATTTGATACGCTCGTAGATTTCAACCTCCCAGGGGAGAAGCATTCTGCCGCCTGACAGGGAAGGGGTGGTATCCTGCTTGTTGGTCAGCCTGCGTAGCCATTCGTGCTCCCCGATTTCGTTGGGAATTTCAAAGGGAACCGTTTTGCCGGAATGGTTGGCAACGATGAGCAGGGTCTGGCGCATGCAGCTACGCGTGTAGAGAATGATCTCGTTGTGATCCTCCAGGAAGAACTGAAGATCACCGTCGATGATCGCGGGATCCTCGCGGCGCATCCGGATGAGCGATTGATAGAAAGCAAAGATGGAGTGCTCGCTTTTACGGTCTGCCTCCAGGTTGATTTCGGTATATCTCGGGTTGACCTTGAGCCATGGCTTTCCCGAGGAAAAGCCTGCATTTTCGCTACCGTCCCATTGATAGGGGGTGCGAGCGTTGTCGCGGCTTCGAGGCGCGAGCGTGTCGATCGCTTCCTTCGGGGAAACACCCGATGCGATCATGGCGTGATAGTCGCCAACCGTATAGCAGCAGTTGTAGTCCTCAATGCGGTCATATTTCACGTTCACCATTCCGATTTCCTCGCCCTGATAGATAAAGGGCGTGCCGGGGGTGGTGTGAATGAGAGTGGCAAGCAGCTTTGCCGAATCTGCTCTGTATTCTGCACTGTCACAGCCATAGCAGGACACCTGCCGTGCGGAATCGTGATTGGAGAGATATTGCACCGCCCACGCGTTCTGTGCGAGAACCGCTGCCCAGTTTTTCTGAACTCTGCGGAAATGCTCGGTTGTGAGCGAATAAAGGGTACGATGAGAAAGCTGGAAGTGATACACCATGTCGATCTCCTCGCGTGCGGCGCCAACGTAATCCACCGCATTTTTGTGCGTCACACCCGCGCCCTCGCCAACGGTCATACAGTCTCTCGGACCGAACACCTCGGTATACATTTCGTGCAGCAGCTCGTGAATTCCCTCAACGTTCGTGCACATGGAGGGATCCGCGATAAATCCGTTTCTGTCGAGCAGAAGATCGGGCGTCTTCTGTGTGTCGGGGAATCCTTCCGGTTTTTTGAAGCGCGTGAAAATGTCAAGGCGGAATCCGTCCACACCGAGGTCGATCCACCAATGGAGCATATCGTAGATTTCGCGTCGCAGAGGCTCGTATTCCCAGTTCAGGTCGGGCATTTTGATTGAATATTGGTGCAGATAATATTCTCCCGTCAGCTCATCAAATTCCCATGCCGAGCCGTTGCCCTCGCGGAAATAACTGCCCCAGTTGTTCGGCTCGGAGCCATCTTCCTTCGGGGGTTGCCAGATGTAGTAATTGCGGTAGGGGTTATCCTTGGATTTGCGCGATTCTTGAAACCATTTATGCTCGTCGGAGGAGTGGTTGAGTACCATGTCCATGATTACACGGATACCCATGCCGTGTGCCATATCGAGCAGCTCCTTGAAATCCTCGAGTGTTCCGTAGGCAGGGTCAATATCCCGATAATCGGCAACGTCATATCCGTTGTCAACTTGAGGGGAGGTGTAAATTGGCGTGAACCAAATGCAGTTCACACCCAGATCACGCAAAACGTGAAGCTTTGACATTACACCGCGCAGGTCTCCAATGCCGTCACCGTTGGAATCGCAAAAGCTTTTGCAGTAAATCTGATAAACAACGGCTTCCTGCCACCATTTCTTTTTCATTTCAGTTTGTTCCTTTCGCAAACAAATTTGTTTTATTATATCATATAAACTGTCATAAAACATGTCAAAATCATGAAATTTTGTGCCGATATTTTACCATAAGAACTTGTCAAACTCTGTTTTTTAATTGTAAAAACGTCGGGAGCATAAAAAGTGGCTAAGTCATTAACTTAGTCCGAAAAAAAGCGGATGAACTGAGTTAAGTACATTAACCACATCACATAGCGTTTTGCAATATTTTTTTGCAATCCGCTGTTTTTATTTTACCACGCCTTCAAGAAAAAAGCAATAGCAAATTGTTCGCAAAAATCGGCAAATCGTTCGTTTTCTTCTGCCGAATTCTGTTTTTTGAAAAAGGATTCATTCAAAAAAAGGGGGTAAGTCAAAAGCGAAAAGCATTTGACTCACCCCGCAAAATTTTTCAAATCATCAGTTCACACCGGGATCGGTCTCGGTGTAGCCCGCACAGTAGAGCAGGGCATCGCCAACGTTCTTTCCGATCTCCAGCATGTCAGCCTGATTCCAATGCCACTGATCGGAGCCAACGATCACCTGCGCATTGTTCTCCCACTTGGTGATGGGATAGGCGGAATTGTCAACCACATAGCAGTTTTGAATTTTGGTTGCAAAGCTTTTTTGCAGGGCAATAAAGGTTTTGTTTACACCCTCGGTTGATGCACTCGTCAGGTTTTGCGTTTGCGAGATCGTACCAACCACGATCGGCATTTCGGATGCGCCGCAATCATCGTCGGAGGCAGTGATGCGCTTCATCATTGCAGAGAGGTCAGCACGGACGTCCTTGGCAAAATACTTGAATGCGATCTCATATTCGGTGGGATTGGATTTGTTGGCACAGCCCTGCATCCAATAAAGACCGCAGATGCGGATTGAATCAAAGCCGTACTGCTCCATGATTCCGTCCTGTTCGAGGACGTCCATGACGCTTGTTTCCACCTGTGCGAGGAAATTACGATACATCTGACCCGTTACTCTTGCCACAACCTGACTCGAAGGCAGGGTTTTTTGATAGGAGGGGGAAACCCAGTTGCCGTCCTGATGGGTCGATCCGGTGGTACTGTTGAGCAGGCTCGATCCACCAAAAGCATATTTGATGATGCCTGCATAGTTGCCTGTTTCTTCATTGTAGTAGGCGGAGAGTGCCTTTGCCATGCCGGCTTCGGGTCCAAAGTGGCGGGAAGAATAGCCTAAGCGCATCGTGGTCTTTCGCCAATCAAAGATACGGTCGCGCTCTCCGGATCCGTTGGAGCGTGAATTCCCGGCATAAAGGACGTGCGAAAATCCGTCCTCAAGCTCGGGGGCCCAATCGTAGGCGCTTTTGATATTGGTAATCTGCGTGCAGCCGGTTGCATTCGACTGACCCGCCACCAGGTAGATGTCAAGCGTTTTCTTGGGCGTTTCGTCCACGGGAGCACCGGTGGTTTCCTCCTCGCCCGTGGTGTTCTGTGCATCGTTCGTTTCGGAGGAGCCTGTGGTTTCAATTGATCCGGTTGTTTCTGTTGCTCCACTTGTGTCCTGTGGGTCAGCGCTGTTATTTTGACTGTTGCACGCACTCATGAGAGCGGTGAGAAGAACCAAAGCCAAAATAATCGCAGCGATCCTTTGAATTGCAGAAAAACGCATTTGTTTTACCGTTCCTTTCAAAAAAGTTATTGTTAGAGTAAGTATATCATACGGCGCACCAAAAGTCAAGACTTAATTCTTTTGTTTCTTTTTGTAATCAAGCAAAAAAACAGAAGAACACACGCCTTGGCGGCAGTGTGTTCTTCCATTCTTGATTATCCTGCATGATCTGTCAGAAAAAGATCCTGAACCTCCACGCCAAGCGCCTGTGCGAGCTCGTCGAGGATCATGATATCGGGGCAGGATTGACCGCGTTCCCATTTGGAAACGGCTTGAACCGAGACGCAGCAGTGCTCGGCAACGTGCTTCTGCGTCAGATTCCTTTGGTGGCGCAGAAAAGCAAGTCTGCGACCGAAATTTTCCATGTTTAACACTGTGATCTCCTTGTTTTTTTGAATTGTGAAATGAAAAAAGAGAGCGCCCGTAGGTGCACGGACGCTCCCGAAAAACACGGGATTCACCTGTCAACCATCGGAAGGAGACTCAACGCCCTTATGCGAGAGCCACCCTTGAGGCGAGGGTAAAACATCCGTTATTGTTTTTCATAGACATTCAAACCGCCTCCTTTCCTAAAAATATCGTTATCGGTCGCGGTCGTACGCTCCGTGCCGTTAACGAATTCAGTATAACAGAAAAAGACTCGTTTGTCAATCAACTGTTGGTTCAATTTTGCTTTTTTCTTGCATTTTTCGGAAAAATATGATATACTTGGATCAAAGAGAGGGGTGGACTGTAATGTATCACGGAAAACGAAAGGCGATTACCTTCAGCTATGACGACGGTGTGACGCAGGATCGGCGTTTGATTGAAATTTTCAACCGATACGGATTGCGCGCCACCTTCAACCTCAATTCCGAGCTGCTCGGGCGTTCGGGAGAGCTTTTACGCGAGGGCGTTTGCGTTCGACACGATAAAAACGCTGCGTCCGACGTGCGCGCGATCTATGACGGACACGAGGTTGCCGCCCACACGCTCACGCATCCAAGCCTGCCTAAAATAGAGGATGATGTCGAAATTGTGCGACAGGTCGAGCAAGACAGACTGCGCCTTTCCGAGCTGGTTGGGTATGAGGTGGTTGGCATGGCGTATCCCGGCGGAGGCGAAAATAACGATGCACGTGTTGCAAAAATCGTGCGCGAGCAGACGGGAATTCGCTATGCAAGAGACGTCAAGACAACCGGAATTTTCACACCGTATAACGATCTTTACCGTTTCCGCGGCACAATCTATCACCACGGAGAATGGGACCGTCTCTTTGAGATGGCGGAGCATTTTCTTTTTGCAGAGAGCGAGGAGCCCATGCTGCTCTATATCTGGGGACACTCCTACGAATTTGATATTTATCCCGAGCGTTGGGCGCAATTTGAGAATTTTTGTCGCATGATCTCGGGGCAAAAGGACGTATTCTACGGCACAAACAGCGAGGTCTTGCTCGGAATTTGATTCGTTTTTGACGGAAAATGCCTTTTTTTCAATCTTCTTCTTGCAAAAAGAACGTAAGTGTGGTATACTGATTACAAACAAACCTTACCCCGAAAGGAAACGGAAACATGAAGGATATTTCAAGAAATCTGACGATGCTCTGTGACTTTTATGAATTGACCATGAGCAACGGCTATTTTGAATGCGGAATGGGCGACAAGATCGTTTATTTTGACGTGTTTTACCGCAATAATCCCGACAACGGCGGCTTTGCGGTTGTTGCGGGACTTGAGCAGATCGTGGAATATATCAAGGAACTGCATTTTGATGCAGACGATATCGCATATCTGCGCGAAAAGGGTTGCTTTTCAGAGCAGTTTCTCGATTATTTGAAGGATTTTCGCTTCCGCGGAGACATTTGGGCAATTCCCGAGGGCACCGTGGTGTTTCCGGGAGAGCCCCTCATGATCGTGCGCGGACGCGCGATCGAGGCACAGTTTATCGAAACCTATGTGCTGATGATGATCAATCATCAATCGCTCATCGCAACCAAGGCGGCGAGATTGACCCGTGCCGCAAAGGGCAGGGCAATTAGCGAGTTTGGCTCGCGCCGTGCGCAGGGAGCCGATGCGGCAATGCTCGGTGCACGTGCCGCTTATATCGGCGGTGTCAACGCCACAGCGTGCACGATCACCGATCAGGTCTATGGTGTTCCCGCAACCGGAACTATGGCGCACTCCTGGGTGCAGATGTTTGACACCGAATACGAGGCGTTCAAGACCTATTGCGAAATTTATCCCAACAATGCCACCTTGTTGGTTGACACCTACAACGTGATTGAATCGGGTGTTCCGAATGCCATCCGTGTGTTCAATGAGGTGCTCGCGCCCAGGGGAATTCGCAAATGCGGTATTCGCATCGACTCGGGCGACATTACCTATCTGACCAAAAAGGTGCGTAAGATGCTCGACGATGCCGGTTGGACCGAGTGCAAGATCGTGATTTCCAACTCGCTTGACGAATATATTATCCGTGAGCTGATCCGACAGGGGGCAGAGGTGGATGCCTTTGGCGTTGGAGAACGTCTGATCACCGCAAAGAGTGACCCCGTTTTCGGCGGCGTTTACAAGCTTTGCGCGGTTGAGCGTGCCGACGGCTCGATCAAGCCCAAGATCAAGATCAGCGAAAACGTTGGAAAGATCACCACGCCGCATTTCAAAAAAATCTATCGCCTGCGCGGACGCGACACGGGTAAGGCGGAGGCTGACCTGCTCTGCGTTTGGGATGAAACGGTTGACGATACTCAGCCGCTCGAGATCTTTGACCCGCAGCATACGTGGAAGCGAAAGGTAATGGATAATTTCACCGCAGAGGAGCTGCTCGTTCCGATCTTCAAGGACGGTGAGCTGGTTTACAAGCTTCCCACGCTTGCCGATATCCGTCAGCATTGCATCGACGAGATCGCGGGCATGTGGGACGAGGTGCGTCGCTTCAGCAATCCCCATAACTATTACGTTGACCTTTCTCAAAAGCTTTGGGATATCAAGCACAGCATGCTCAAGGCAAAGGGTGTTTTCGTTACCGAGGAGCCCTGACCCATACGCATGCCTTGCATGATCCGCTGAACAAATATGAGACGGCAGAGGCTGTCCCCAACGCAGGGGATAACCTCTCCGTCTCTCTTTTTTTACAAAAAAATTGATTTTTTTTGTAAAAGCTATTGGAATTCTTTTTCGATTATGATATAATATAAATAAGTATTTGTTTTTTGCTGTTTCGTTGCATTTTGCGAAGGACTCGGAGGAACGAACGATGGAAATCATCATGGCAATTTGGGATAAAATCTGTCAATTTACGATGCAGTACGTTGTTGCACCCATTATGACGATCGGTCCGTGGGACGTGGTCGATATTTTGATCCTTGCGGTGATTCTGTATCAGCTTTATCGCTTCACAAGAAATCGCAGAGCAGGGCGTGTGGTCTACGGTCTCGTTGCGGTTGTCATTTTGAGCGTCATTGTCAATTCCTTTGACCTGCCGGGACTCAATTATATCGTTCGCCTGTTTTCCGCAGCGGCGTTTTTCAGCATCGTTGTCATCTTTCAGCCCGAAATTCGCGACCTGTTGGAGCAGATTGGAAATCTCACGCTTTTCAATCCCGGGAGCAACACGTTGCCGCGCCGACGCATGGAGCAGGCAAAATTGGTTGCCGAGGAGACTGCAAAGGCGGTTTCGGTGATGGCAGAGTCGAAAACGGGCGCTCTGATTGTGTTTGAAGGACTCACAAAACTCGGAGAATACGTAGAAACGGGAAGACCGGTTGACGCACGCGTTACCTCAAAGCTGTTGCAAACGATTTTCTATAACGGTTCCCCTCTGCATGACGGTGCGCTGATCGTCCGCGATATGCGAATTTTGGCGGCAAGCTGCGTTCTGCCGTCTACCAAGGGGAAAATGGATTTTGGAACGATGGGAACCCGTCACCGTGCGGCGGTAGGTATCACCGAGGTCAGCGATGCACTCGTTGTGGTGGTGTCGGAGCAAACGGGCGTTGTTTCGGTGGCTCAGGACGGAAGGCTTTTGCGCGACGTTGACGAAAAAACGCTCTACGACATTCTCATGACCTATATCGCGGGTAATGCCTATCTGCGCGTCAAGCGTACAAACATGCGCAAGGAATATCTTGAGATGCTCGAAAACGTGGCGCGTGTAGAAACGCCAACGGTACAAAAAAGCGAGCGCGAGGAGATCGTGGAAAAGGAATTCAAGAAGCTGATCGGCGACACACCCGAGGAGGCTGCCGAGGAAACCGACTCCTCGATTGAGACGGTTATCGTAACGAAGGCACCGAGAGCCGATGACTCGGACGATGACTCGGATGAGCAATCCGAGCTTTGAGAGGAGGAAGTTTGATGAAAAAGAACGTAGTGGGACATATGATGGCGGAAAAGGAACCGATCCTGGCAAAAATCCGCCATTGGAATATCATCCCAAAGCTGCTTTGCTTGCTCCTCGCTCTTCTGATCTGGTTGCTTGTGTTTCATTTTGAAACCCGATATGACCGATATGACAATATGTATTCGGCTGACGGTGAAGGGGAGCGCACCGAATGGGGGGCATGAAGGCGACGTCGGTTGGCGCCGTTGGCATCCTGATCGGTTCGATCCGCGTCTCTGTTGACGTCTCTCATGATGACATTCTCAAAAAAGCCAAGGACAAAATGAAGCGCGCGGGACTTCCGATCTCGTCGCTTCATTTTCGGCTTTATAAAAAGTCGGTCGATGCACGTCGGCGAGACGATATCCGCTTTGAATGCACGGTTCTCGCCGAGGGCGTGCAGGATCGCGCGGCATACCCCGAGCATCTGCTGCGGCGTGCCGACGCAAAATATTGGGAAGAGGAGCTCCCTGACGTTTCGATTGGTTCTGATCCGATGGTGGCTCGTCCGATGGTGGTTGGCATGGGACCTGCCGGCCTTTTTTCGGCACTTCTGCTTGCAAGGTCGGGGTATGCTCCGATCCTGATTGATCGAGGTGCCTCGGTTGTCGAGCGTGTGCGTGACGTGGACCGCTTTCGTGCAGAGGGGCTGCTTGACACCGAGAGTAACATTCAGTTTGGCGCGGGAGGGGCAGGTACCTTTTCGGACGGAAAGCTTGTAACCCGTATTCACGATCCGCGCACCGCTTTCGTGATGCGCACGCTCTTTGAGTTCGGTGCGCCCGAGGAGGTTTTGTATCTGGCAAAGCCGCATATCGGAACCGACCGCCTGCGCAAGGTGGTGAACGCCATGCTTGAGGAGATCGAGCGACTTGGCGGTGAGGTTCGGTACCGTTGCAAAATGGAGAATTTTACCGAGCTTTCCGACGGATCGCTTCGCGTGACCACCTCACAGGGCGTGATGCATTGCGGTGCAATGATATTGGCACCGGGGCATAGCTCGCGCGACACCTATCTGCGTCTTTTGGAAAAGAATTTTGTACTTGAGCCAAAGCCGATCTCAATCGGCTTTCGTGCCGAGCACCTGCAGGCGGATATCGACCGCGCACTTTACGGTAAATTTGCAGGACATCCGAATCTCGGACATGCTGAATACGCGCTCTCGGACACCAAAGGCGAGCGCGGTGTTTACACATTTTGCATGTGTCCGGGCGGTGAGGTGGTTGCGGCGGCATCCGAGGAAGGCGGTCTGGTTGTCAACGGTATGAGCAACCACGCGCGTGACGGTGTTAACGCAAATGCCGCTGTTCTTGCGTCTGTCGCTTGCAACGATATAGAGTCTGTCAACGGAAGCGCTGTCCTCGGTGCAATCGAATTTCAACGCACGATCGAGCGTGCTGCATTCCGCGCTGGCGGAGGTGATTACTACGCACCAATCATGACGGCAGGAGATTTTCTGTCGGGCACACGCGGACACGAGCCGAGACGCATCCTCCCCAGCTACCGCGGCGGAAAATGCCGTGTGGCAGATTTTGATGCGATCTATCCGAGCTTCTTGACCCGTGCGCTGCAAGGCGCGCTGACCTCATTCGGCAAACGCCTGGAGGGCTACGATGCTCCCGACACGGTGCTGACAGCAGCAGAAACGCGTACGTCGGCGCCTTTGCGAATTCTGCGCGATCCCGAAGCACTTTGTGCCGTTGGTCATGTCGGCGTTTACCCCTGTGGGGAGGGTGCCGGCTATGCAGGCGGAATTACGAGCGCGGCGGTTGACGGTGTGAGGGTGGCACTCTCACTTATGAGTCGATTTGCACCGCCAAACGATGCGAGTAAAGGAGATTAAAGCATGCGAACCGAGGCTTACGTTATCAAGGTTGAGGGACAGCGCGCCACCGTTGAGGTTGAGAGAACCTCGGCGTGCGAGGGCTGTCATAAGTCCGAGGATGGAAAGGGGTGCTCGGTTTGCTCCATGCTGGGAGGTGAGCGCAGGCTTGCCGCAGACGCCGTAAACAAGGTCGGTGCCGAGGTCGGTGACCGCGTGGTGATCGAGAGTCCAACGGGGCGCATGCTCTGGTATGCAGCGTTGGTTTTTCTGCTGCCGCTCGTTGTCGCACTGCTTGCCTACGGTGTTGCCGCACTCCTCACCGAGTCGATGGCATGGCAGATCGGGGGTGCCCTGATCGGATTTCTTGGAACCTTTTTGATTATTTTTGCATATTCCGAAATTGTACGAAAAAAACGGTTGGATATTGAAATTACCGAGATCGTGAAAAAGCACTCAAACGAGTGACCGACAGCGGTAAGATGTGCCGCGCGAAGCTGGAAAGGCGCGGATTTGGGAGAAAAATAAATGAATGAGATGAAAAAACAAAAAAAATGGTCGCTTTTGTATCGCGTGGGCGATGATGCGCGCGATGCAGCGATCCGCACGCTTGCATCGGAGGCGGGACTTTCCGAGGTGATGGCGAGAGTGCTCCACACGCGAGGCTACCAAACTGCGCGTGAGGTTGGAGCATTCTTCCATCAGGAAACCGCGTGCCTCCACGATCCGTTCCTGCTGCTCGATATTCGTCCTGCCATTGAGCGGATTGAGCGCGCAATTGAGGGGGGCGAGCGCATTGCGATCTATGGAGACTATGACGTTGACGGCGTTACGTCGGTCAGCCTGCTTTACTTGTATCTGCGTGAGCTCGGTGCCGACGTTGGCTACTATATCCCGAGCCGCATGCTGGAGGGCTACGGTCTTTCTGCTCCTGCCATTGATCGCTTGGCAGAGCGCGGCGTTGGGCTGATGATCACGGTTGACACCGGCGTGACCGCAATCGAGGAGATCGAATACGCAAAAACGCTCGGCATTGAAACGGTTGTTACCGACCACCATGAGTGCCGCGACCTGCTGCCGAATGCCTGTGCAGTTGTCAATCCGCACCGTGAGGGCGATCCCTATCCCTTCAAGGAGCTGGCAGGCGTTGGCGTGATCTTTAAGGTAATCTGCGCGATCGAAATGGCGCGTTGTCGTCGCGAGGGCCGCTCCGAAATGGAGGGCGTTGAGCGCGTTTGCCGCACCTACGCCGATCTGGTTGCCATCGGAACGATTGCGGACGTCATGCCCGTGGTTGATGAAAATCGCCTGATCGTTACGTTGGGACTCGGCTTGATCGAGAACACCAAGCGTCCCGGCTTGCGCGCCTTGATCGACGCCGCAATGGGGGCTCGCACCGAGGGCGGTCGCGTACCGCGCAAAAGAAAGATCAACTCGGGCTTTATCGGGTTTACCATCGCACCGCGCATGAATGCGGCAGGACGCGTGAGCAGTGCCTCGATCGCGGTCGAGCTGCTTCTGGCAGAGGATGTGTCGCAGGCAGAGCGACTTGCAAATGAGCTTTGTGAGCTGAACCTGACGCGTCAGGTGGAGGAAAACCGCATCGCCGAGCAGGCGTACCGCAAGATCGAGCAGACCTTTGATCCTGCCCGCGACCGCGTGATCGTGATTGACGATGATACATGGCAGCAGGGTATTATTGGGATTGTTTCCTCGCGTATTACCGAGCATTACGGGCTCCCCTCCATTCTGATCTCCTTCGACGGTACCGCAAACGGTGAGCCGCTTGGATCGGACGTTGGTAAGGGCTCGGGCAGAAGCATCAAGGGGATGAATCTCGTGGAAGCACTAATCAACTGCGAGGATCTTCTGGTTCGCTTCGGTGGGCATGAGCTCGCCGCGGGGCTCAGCATCACGCGCTCCAATATCAACGCCTTCCGCCGTCGTATCAACAGCTATGCCGAGGCATGCCTGGATGACGATGCGCTTTTGGTCAGCCTGGATGCCGATTGTGAGGTCGAGATGCGCGACCTGACTATGCCGCTTGCACAGGAGATCGCTTCGATGGAGCCCTTTGGAGTCTCCAATCCGATTCCCACCTTTGTTTTGCGCGGTGCGCGCATTCAACGTGTCATTCCATTGGGTGGGGGCAAGCACACCAAGCTGATCGTGGAGAAGGACGGCAGGGAAATGGCGGCACTCTGGTTTGGAATGTCGGCAGCGCATCTTTCGTTTGAGCCCTCCGATCCGATCGACCTGCTCTTTCAGTTGAGCATCAACGAATATCAGAACGTGCAGTCGCTGCAAATGATCGTGCAGGATATTCATATCTCGGAACACTTTGCCGAGAGCATGACGCATGAAATTGCGCGTTACGAGGATATTTCGGCGGGCGCAGCCTACACCGACGCCGAGACTGTTTTGCCCACACGCGATGATTTCGCGCTGGTTTATACGGTGCTTCGCCGTGAATTCCGTGCAGGGCACACCGTATTTCCCATGCGGCGCATCATGGCGATCCTTTCCACTCCCGACGGAAAAAGGATCTCCTACATCAAGCTCAAATTCATCATTCGCATCATGCAGGAGCTGCAAATCTGCGAAATTACGGAGCCGACTGAGGATTGCTACGTGTTCGGCTTCCATTATCACACTACCAAGACAAACATTGAAAAATCCTCGATTTTGAGGCGACTCAAATCGCAGTTGCGCAAGCCCGAGGATTCTGGCCGATAATTTTTTGTTGAACTGTCGGCAGAAGGAGAGAAGACCATGAACGAGACAGCAGTACACACCGACATCAGCCGACTGCTTGACATATTGAGAGCGACCGGAAAGAAATACGATCTGGAAAAAATCTGCGCTGCATTTGAATACGCAAGGGACCTGCACGAGGGGCAGTTCCGTGTCAGCGGTGAGGCATATATTTCGCATCCGATCGCGGTTGCCGAGATCGTTGCGGGGCTGGAGCTTGACACCGATTCGATCTGCGCGGCGCTTCTGCACGATACGGTGGAGGATTGCTCGGAAAAAACCGACCTGAAGGAGGTTGAAAAGAAATTCGGCTCCGCAGTTGCGATGCTCGTTGACGGTCTGACCAAAATCGTGGTGCTTCAGGTGGAGGATAAGGAGGAGGCGCACATTGAAAACCTGCGCAAGATGCTCCTTGCCATGTCGCGCGACGTTCGTGTGATCTTCATCAAGCTCTGCGATCGCCTGCACAATATGCGCACGCTCGAGGTCAAGCCCGACCATAAGCGCCGCATTACTGCGCTTGAGACCATGCAGGTCTATGCACCGCTTGCTCACCGCCTCGGTATGCAGCGTATCAAGCAAGAGCTGGAAAATCTCGGCCTGCGCTATCTCGACCCGATCGGATATGCCGAGGTGCGTCAGCACATTGAGGAAAAATACGGCGAAAATCTCGGTTTTATCGAAAGTATCCGCTCAACGGTTGACCGAAAAATGCGTGAAAACAATATTCATTTCACGCTCGAGGGACGCATCAAATCGGTTTATTCGATCTACAAAAAGATGTATAACCAGAACAAGTCCTTCGATCAGATTTACGACTTTTACGCACTCCGCATCATCGTGGATACCGAGCTGGAGTGCTATACCGCGCTCGGCTTGATCCACGAAATGTTCAATTCGATTCCCGGACGCTTCAAGGATTATATTTCCACGCCGAAGCCGAATATGTATCGCTCGCTCCATACCACCGTGATCGGTCGCGACGGTATTCCGTTTGAGGTACAGATTCGTACGTGGGAAATGCACCACGTTGCCGAATACGGTATCGCGGCGCATTGGAAATACAAATCGGGGGCATCCTCCAAGGAGGACATGGACCGCAAGCTCGAGTGGATCTCGCGATTGATCGAAACCGAGGACGAACAGCGTGATCCCGACGAGTTTATGAATGCCCTCAAAACCGATATCTTCCATGACGAGGTCTTTGTGTTCACACCCAAGGGCGACGTGATTGCGCTCCCGAGCGGGGCAAACGTGATCGACTTTGCTTATGCGATTCACTCGGCTGTGGGTGAGAAGATGATCGGCGGTAAGATCAACGGCATGATCGTTCCGATCGACCGCACCCTGGAGAACGGTGAGATCGTTGAGATCATGACTTCCTCGGCATCCAAGGGACCGAGCCGCGATTGGCTCAATATCGTGAAAACGAGTGCGGCACGCTCCAAGATTCGCGCATGGTTTAAGCGCGAGAAACGGGCAGATAATATCGTTATGGGTAAGGCGGCGATCGAGGCGGAGATCCGCAAGATGCGCAGGACCTGCACCGAAGCACAGCGCGACGCGATCGTCACCGCAATCAGCGAGCGCGTGGGATTCAGCAGCGCGGAGGATTTCTACAACGCCATCGGCTACGGTGGACTTTCGATCTCCAAAATTCTTGCACGTCTGCAGGATGAGTGCGAGCGCGCGCTCAAGCCCGAAATCCCCGAGCCTGAGATCAAGGAGCCCGAGCAGGTTGTAATCAACAAGCCCAAAAACGTCAAGTCGAACAGCGGTGTTGTGGTGGACGGCGAGCATGGATGCATGGTCAAGTTTGCAAAATGCTGCAATCCGCTTCCGGGTGACGCGATCATCGGCTTCGTAACCAAGGGCTTTGGCATCTCGATCCATAAGTGCGACTGTCCCAACGTGGCAGCGGGTCAAAAAACGCCCGAGAATGCCGAGCGCTGGAAGTCGGCACATTGGGAGGCTGCCGAAACCTCGGGAGCAGGGCACAGCATTTACGAGGCGCTCCTGCAAATCCAGGTCGAGGACCGCATCGGCATGCTTGCAGACGTCACCACGGCTCTTGCCGATATGCGCGTGTCGATTTTGCAGGTTGGTGTATTCAATCACAGCGACGGTCGCTCCACCATCAATCTCAAGGTTGGATGCCGCAACATCGACCACTATAATTCCATCGTTTCCAGATTGCGCAGCTTGAGCGGTGTAGAGCATATTCTGCGCGGATTTTCGTGATTTTCGACTGAAAAAAGAAAGGCTTTTGAACTATGAAGGCAGTTATACAGCGCGTTTTAGGCGCGCGCGTGGTTGTTGACGGCGAGTGCGTTGGCAGCTGCGAACAGGGATATATGATCCTGTTGGGCGTTGCCGCGGGGGATACCGAGGAGGACGCCGAGCTTCTGTGCCGCAAGATCGTCAATCTGCGCATTTTCTGTGACGAGGCAGGCAAAATGAATCGTTCGATCAAGGATATCGACGGCGAAATGCTTGTGATCTCGCAGTTTACGCTGCTTGCCAATTACCGTCACGGCAACCGCCCCGATTTTCTCGAATCGGCAAAGCCGGATGAGGCAAACCGCTTGTATGAATATTTCAAATCGCTTGCAGCCGCAGAGGTGCGTCGCGTGGAGTCCGGGGTTTTTGGGGCACACATGGAAGTGAGCTTGACCAACAACGGTCCCGTGACTATCGTGATGGACAGCGAAGTGCTCAAGAGGAAGAAGTAAGGGTGAGGATATGAAGCTGATCTTAAATGGAAATATCAACGTATATTACGTTCAAACCCTGTGTATGATCTTTTTTCCGGGCGAAAAGTTCGGGCAGGCAGAGCAGGAAACGCCCGATGCACCCGAGCTGCGCCTGATCCTGCGCGAAAGCGCGGAGGGGGTCACCGCATCGGTGCGTGTCTCCGCATTCGGAAAATCAACCGATGCCGAGCGCTATTATCCCAATTCCGAATTTTATAACCGTGATAAGCTGATTAAGCTTGCTTGCGGCGCGGCGGTGATTGCTGCCTGCGGGGAGCTGATGGGCTACCGTCCCTCGTGGGGCATGCTCACGGGTGTGCGACCCTCCAAGGTTGCAACCGAGCTGCTCGCGAGCGGCATGAGTAAAACGCGCGTCAAGAGAACGCTTGCGTCGGAATATTTCGTCATTCCCAAAAAGGCGGCACTTGCAACCGACGTGGCGCTTGCCGAGCAAAAGATCATCGGCGTGCCCGACAAAAAGGATTGCAGCGTTTATATCGCCATTCCATTCTGTCCTACGCGCTGCTCCTATTGCTCCTTTGTTTCCTATACGTCCCCCAAGCTCCTCTCGCTCATTCCCGATTATCTGGAGCATCTTTACGTTGACATTGAAAAGACCTTTGCCAAGATCCGTGAGCTGGGATTGCGCGTGCGCTCGGTCTATATCGGGGGCGGAACCCCTACCATCCTTACGGCAGATCAGCTTCGCCGCCTGCTCGGCACGGTCGCAGAGCAGACCGACGTGACCGCACTTGAGGAATATACGCTCGAATCGGGCAGGCCTGATACCATTACCGCCGAAAAATTTGCCGTTGCCAAGGAATACGGCGTCACCCGTGTTTGCGTCAATCCGCAGTCTCTTTGCGAGGAGGTTTTGCAGGGAATTGGCAGAAGTCACACGGTTGAGGATTTCATGCGTGCCTTTGAGATTGCACGTGAGGCGGAAATTCCGCAGATCAACACCGATCTGATCGTGGGACTCCCGGGAGACACCTTTAAGAAATTTGCTTATACATTTGATCAGATTCTCGCGCTTCGTCCCGAGAATATCACCGTACATACCTTCTGCGTCAAAAAGGCTGCAGAAATTCTCAAGCAGGGAAGCCAGGTTTATTCTCTGCGCGGAGGTGATGCAGGCAAATGTGTTGATTACAGCCAGCTCAAAACCCAGCAGGAGGGATATATTCCGTATTACATGTATCGGCAGAAGAATACTGTCGGCAATTTTGAAAACGTCGGCTTTGCTCTGCCGGGTACGGAATGCCGCTATAACGTCTATATGATGGAGGAGGTTCATTCGATCTTTGCCGTTGGAGCGGGAGCGGTGTCCAAAATGGTGGACTATCATCCCGACGGCGGCGACAAGCCGATCATCCGCCGTTTGTTCTATCCCAAATATCCCTATGAATATCTCAAGGATACCAGCACAGATGAAAAGCTGGCAGAGATGGAGGCTTTTTACAGAGAGCGGGGAATTCTGCTCTGACGTCCCCGTGACTGAACCGATCCACCGTCAGGAAAGGATCCGTTTTTATGAAGCATTACACAATCGAATCCAGGCAAAGCGAGGAGGCGCTTGCTCGGCTGGTTGCCGAGAGCGATGCCACGCTCGAATCCAACATGCGCCGCATTTCTCGCAGCATTGCATCGCAGGCAGATCAACGCCTGATCGGTCTGACAGGTCCCACCTGCTCGGGAAAAACAACTGCTGCGCGGCTTTTTACCGATTATATGGAGTCGCACGGGCACAACGTTCACGTCATTTCGGTTGATGATTTCTATTTCGACAAGGAATATCTCACGCGTCGTGCCGATGCCGACCCCAATATCGAGATCGACTACGATTCAGAGGAAACGATTGACACAGAGCTTCTTGCCGAGCGTGCCGAGAGTCTGCTCGCCTGCAAGCCAACGCAGATGCCGCGATTTGATTTTCGATCGGGAAAACGCGTGGACGGTGGTGTGATCACACCCGAACGAGGTGACCTGTTTCTCTTTGAGGGGATTCAGGTGCTCTATCCGTCGGTGCGCGAAATTCTTTCCGGCTCGGCGTACCGTAGCATCTATATCTATCCCGAATCTTCGATTGCGGTTGGCGGTCAAACTTTTTTGCCCGATGAAATCCGTCTTATGAGACGCCTCGTGCGTGACTACCGCTACCGTGCCTCCTCACCCTCATTCACGCTCTATCTCTGGCAGAGTGTGCGCGCCAACGAGGAGCGGAGTATTTTCCCGTATGCCGATGCCTGCAACGACCGGCTCGACTCGACTATGCCTTACGAAATTGGAATGCTTAAGCCCTATCTGGAGCAGATTTTGCCGTCTGTTGCCCCCGACGATCGCTTCTACGGCGAGGCACAGCGAATTCTTCAAAAAATTGCATCGGTGCAGGCGGTTTCGAGCCACCTGCTCACCGAAACTTCACTTTACAAGGAATTTATCTGATGAAAACGATACTCAAAAATGCAACGCTACTGCCCGAATACGGCTTTGAAGGTCGCCGCGTGCACGTCACGGTGGAGGATCGCCGCATCACTGCAATTGGGGAGACTCTCCCCGATTTGACCAACGCCGAGGTGATTGATTGCAAGGGCGATCTTCTGATCTCCGCATTCTACAACACGCATTGTCACGCCGCCATGACGCTCTTTCGCGGCTACGGCGAGGATCTGCCGCTCCAGAGATGGCTCGAGGAGCGCATCTTTCCCGCCGAGGATCGACTGACTCATGAAAGCGTGCTGGCAGGCACGCGACTTGCCATTGCGGAAATGCTCCGAAACGGCATCGCATCCTTTTCGGATATGTATATGTTTGAGGATGCCGTTGCAGAGGCGGTGCTCGAGAGCGGCATCAAGGCAAATCTCTCGCGCAGCTTCGTTTCCTTTGATCCCAATGCAACGCTCGCAAATGATTTCCGCTTTGAGGAATTCCTTTCGCTTGCAAAAAATTATCATCACGCAGACGATGACCGCATCCTCGTGGATATGTCGCTTCACGCCGAATACACCAATCAGCCGCACTATTGCCGTGAGGTTGCAGACTATGCCGCCGCGCACGGCTTTGGCATGCAAATTCACCTTTCCGAAACCGAAAAGGAGCACCTGGAGTGTATCGGCAGGCACCAAAAGACTCCAACCGAGTTCTTCCGCGATGCAGGCGTGCTTGACGTTCGCACCACCGCAGCTCATTGCGTTTGGGTGAGCGACTCCGATCTTTCGATTCTTTCCGAAAAGCACGTGAGCGTTGCGCACAATCCCGTTAGTAATCTCAAGCTTGGAAGCGGCGTGATGCCGATGCGCAAAATGCTTGACGCAGGCATCAACGTCACGCTCGGAACCGACGGCGTAGCTTCAAACAACCGCCTCGATCTCCTCCGTGAAATGCAGACCGCCGCGATTCTGCACAAGGGCATCACGCGCGATCCTGCCGTTACGGTTGCCGCCGAAATGTTGCCGCTTGCCACGCGAAACGGTGCTTTGGCACAGGGAAGATCTGATTGCGGACGCGTGGAGGTTGGATTCCGCGCCGATCTCGTGCTCATCGACCGCAATTCTTTGCATAACATGCCGTCTTATGACGATTACGCCATGCTCGCATACAGTGCCGACCGCTCGGACGTTCTTTTTACGATGGTTGACGGACGCATACTTTACCGCAACGGAGCGTATACTTTGATTGATGAGGAACGCCTGCGGTTTGAATGTGCACAGGTTTTTGCTCATTATTTCGATTGATCGGCGGTGAGCAGATATGGGAGAGCAGATGCAGAAAGATACCGGAAAGGTCTTTTTATCGGGAGTTCTTCTGCTTTCATTTTCCACGCTGCTCGTCAAGATCATCGGTCTGATTTATAAAATTCCCATGCTCACCTATCTCGGATCGGTGGGCATGGGCTATTTCAATTCTGCGTATGAGATATATGCACTCTTTTGCGTGATCGCAACCGCAGGACTTCCCGTGGCACTTTCAATTCTGGTGTCGGACGCACTTGCAAGAGGGGAACGCGCGCGCGTTGGACGTATCTGGCGCACCTCTCTGACCGTTTTTCTTGCCGTGGGGCTTCTCGGCACGGCGATTATGATCCTGTTCTCGCGCCGCTTTTGCGAGCTGATCCGAAGCGAGCATGCCCACGGCGCCATTCTCGCTATCTCGCCAACCGTCTTTTTCGTTTGCCTCTCCTCGGCGCTGCGCGGATATTTTCAAGGATATCAGCGCATGCTCCCAACCGCTGTCTCGCAGATTCTGGAGTCGGTGGGAAAGCTTATCTTTGGGCTTTTTCTGGCACGCTACGCGCTCGGAAAGGGCTACGGTACCCCTACGGTTGCCGCCTTTGCGGGGATTGGACTCACGCTCGGAACGCTGCTCTCTTTTTTGTATCTTCTGATCGAAAAGCTGCGGTTTCGTCCCGACGAAACGGCTGATGCCGAGGATAGGGCGGTTGCATCGCGTCATCCTCTGCGAATTTGGCAGAGCCTTGCACGTCTTGCCATTCCCATGACGCTTGGAGCGTCTCTCGTCAGCCTGACCAAGCTGATCGACATGACCATGATCCTGCGTCGCTTGCAGGCGATCGGATACAGCGAGCCTCTCGCAAACGAAGCGTACGGCAGCTATACTACGCTTGCACTCTCGGTTTACGGGCTGCTTCCCGCGCTTGTCAACGCCATTGCTTTGCCGCTCGTGCCCATGCTCTCTGCGGCAATTGCATCGGGGGACCGCGAACGGCAGGCGCAGATGATCCGCGCCTCCTATCAGCTCACAGCGCTCTTTGCGATTCCCGCGTCGCTCGGTGTGGCGGCTTATGCCCGTCCAATTCTGATGCTCCTGTTCTCGCAGGATGCCGAGGCGGTTTCGATTGCAGCACCGCTTTTGTCCTACCTTGGAATGTCGGTTTTTCTCTCCTGTATGATCACCGCCACCAACTCGGTTCTGCATGCATATCAGGCTGTGCGACGCCCGATTCTTTCGATGCTCGTTGGTGCTGCCGTCAAGGTTCTGTCGGCATATCTGCTGATCGGAGCGCCGCAAATCGCCCTTCTCGGAGCGCCGATCAGCACACTGCTCTGCAATGCGGCAGTGGTGCTGCTCAATCTTGGCTTTGCCGCGTCCCTTTGCCGTATTTCCAAGCTGGGAGAGGTCTTTTTCAAGCCGCTCTTGGCGGCAACGCTTGCAACAGGCGGATCATGGGCGCTTTATACCTGCCTGCTCCTTCCATATGCGGGGGAGGGAGCACTCGCAACCGGAGCGGCAATTCTGCTCACGGTGGTGTTGTATCTCTTTTTCGCACTTCTCACGGGAGCGATCTCTGCCGAGCTGATCATCCTGCTTCCAATGGGTGAGAGGCTTTGCCGCATCCTACAAAAAATGCGCCTTTTGGAGAAACAGGGGGCGCTCCAAAGGAAAGGAACGTTCAAATGACACAAATGGAAGAACTTGCGCTTCTGAGGAAAAAGGAGCGCTACACGCTCGACGATCTTTGCGCGATTACGCGTATTTTGCGCTCGGAGTCGGGATGCCCCTGGGATCGCGAGCAGGATCACCACAGTATCCGCACATGCCTGATCGAGGAGACCTACGAGGTTGTGGAAGCGATCGACACCGAAAACGCCGACCTTTTGCGAGAGGAGCTGGGAGACCTGCTTTTTCAGATCGTTTTTCACGCAGAGCTCGAGCGTGAGCGCAACACCTTTTCGCTCGGTGACGTCATGCACGATATCAGTGTGAAAATGATTCACCGCCATCCGCACGTGTTTGGAGACGTTAACGTGCGAAGCAGCGCCGAGGTTTTGCAAAATTGGGAAAGCATCAAAACCGAGGAAAAGCAGCGCAACTCACTCTCCGAGCGTTTGCGTGCTATTCCACCCATGATGCCTGCGCTCATGCGTGCCGCAAAGGTGACAAAAAAGGTGGAACATGCCAACGGTGCGAGCGCCGAGGAGCTGCTTGTTACGCTTTCCAATGAGATCGCGAGCATGCAACGCGAGCTGCCCACCTGCGATGCACACGAGCGCATCGGAGAGCTCCTCCTGACTGTTACTGACCTCGCACGCACGCTTGGAGTAGAGTGTGAGCATACCCTCACGGATGCCACCAACCGCATCATCGAGCGCGTGGAGTCGCAGGGACTCTGATTTTTCAAAAAAATGAAAATGATTGCAAAAGCCCTTGCACAAAGGGCGAGAATATGATAAAATAAATAGGAGCAGGAATTCCTGCAGAAAATGGAGATTACATCATGCGTTTGGATAAATTTTTGAAGGTTTCGCGCATCATCAAGCGTCGAACCGTTGCAAACGATGCCTGCGATGCCGAGCACGTTTCGGTGAACGGCAAGCGTGCCAAGGCATCCTACGACGTCAAGGAGGGAGACGTGATCGAGATCACCTTCGGTCAACGCACGCTTCGCGTTCGCGTGCTCAACGTCAAGGAATTCACGCCAAAATCCGAAGCGTCCTCACTTTACGAGGTTCTCGAATAAGGACAATCCCGCACCGCATATTTGAGTTCTGCCGCGCATAATCTTTAGCAAACGAGAATCGGAGGTTAGAGTTATGAATGCGGAGAATGAAAAGGGAAAATGTGCGGAGCATATTGTCCACATGCAGGGGCGCGCACATCTGGAGCTTCGAGGGGTCACGGACGTGATCAGCTTCGACGAGCAAACGGTTGTGCTGGACACGGTTTGCGGTAGCCTCGCCGTTGAGGGCACGGGGCTGCATATTCACGTGCTCGATCTGGAGCAGGGAATCGTTGCAATGGACGGTACGGTTCAATCAATCGGATATTTTCAATCCAAAGAGACCGACGCCGACCGAAAAGGCGGCATCCTGTCAAGGATTTTTCGTTGAATTATCATGACAGTCTCGCAATCGGCGCTGGCGTGGCTTTATCTTTACGCCGCGATCCTCGGGATCGCCTTGGGCGCGTTCTATGATTTTTTTCGCATCACACGCGTATTCCTTGGTATGCATTACAGTCGACGGGCGGCAAACCGCCTTCGTGCGCTTCACCTGCCTTTTTTAACTTCGCGTCGGAAAACGGGTGAGAGCCGAGCGCTTGGAATCGTGATCTTTTTTGAGGATCTGATCTTTTGCATGGTTGCGGGGATTGCGCTTGTCATTCTGTTCTATGAGGTGAACAGCGGCAGGTTTCGTGCACCCGCGCTCCTGTGTGCAGGCGCAGGCTTTCTCTTTTATCGCGGAACCATCGGCAGAGCGGTCATGCTTTTCTCGGAGGTAATCGCTTTTGTGATTGAAACGGGCGTTCGGTATCTCGTCTTTTTCACATTCTATCCCATTCGCGTCAGTGCAAAATGGCTTGGCGCGCAAATTGCCGCGATCTACCGCCACAGCGTCACGCGCCACCGTCGCATCCTTCGCCGCCGTTTTACTGCTGCACAAAGCAGCCGTGCCATGCGCGATGCCTGTGGGTTGTTGCCTATGTCGGTGAAAAATACCGCAAAACAAAAAACGAAAGGACTTAAAAAAGGGAAGCTGATTCAACATGGAAAACAAGAAGAAACAATTCACGCTATCACTTCTGATGCGCATTCTTCTCGGCGTGCTGATCGTCGTATCCATCGGAATATTTGCAAATAGCGCTATGCGCTATAACGAGCTGGTCAAGGAGCAGACGAAGCTCGAGGAGGAGCTTGAGGAATACCGCGAAATGAAAGAGGAACTGGCGGAGCTGATGAATTCCGACCTCGACTACGAAACCATTGTTCGCATTGCAAGGGAGCGATGGGGACTCTATCTCCCCAATGAGGAGATTTTTCAAAACGATCGTAACGAATAAAATTGCCCCCGATATTTGATCGGGGCGCTTGCATACATCATCAAATCGGAGAGAAAAAATGGCAGACAAGAAAAAAGAGGGCAACAAGATCATTGCCCAAAACAAAAAAGCGTGGCACGATTATTTTGTGGACGAAAAATACGAGGCGGGGATCGCGCTTTGCGGAACAGAGGTCAAGAGCATCCGCGCAGGTGCGGTCAATCTCAAGGACTCCTACTGCTCTTTTGACAAGGGCGAGGTCTACGTGGTTGGCATGCATATCAGCCCCTATGAGCAGGGCAATATCTTCAATCACGATCCTCTGCGTCGCCGCAAGCTTCTTTTGCACCGCCGCGAGATTATGAAGCTGCAGGGACAGGTGCAGCAAAAGGGATTTACGGTCATTCCGCTCTCGCTTTATTTTTCGGGGAGCAACGTCAAGGTGGAGATCGGACTTTGCCGAGGCAAAAAGCTCTATGACAAGCGCGACTCGGATGCTGCACGCCAGGCAAGCCGCGACATCGACCGTCACATGAAGTCGAGAGGTCAGGGGGACGACTGAAGCGATTTCGCCTAACATCAAACAGAGAAGAACCGCACACGGGTGCGGTTCTTTTTTGAAAATACAAATTTCTGTTGATACGGCGATTTCAGCTGATGCTTTATCGGATGAATCTTGTAAGCACTATTATTCTATCACATTTTTCTACAAAAAATTAATATAAACAAGAAAAAAGTAAATATTATCATTTCCGTAGTGGATATAGGGAGGAGAATCTGAACTCAGCCTCGCGTATGCGCTCGGTTCAAACCGCTTTATGAGAAGATTATAGAGTGGGAAAATCATGAAACGCGGTTTGATATGATTTCTTGCGTCCCTCATCTCCACCAAAAAGAGAAGGCAGGCGCACGCGCCTGC
>CAJKPX010000009.1 GCA_905201895.1 uncultured Eubacteriales bacterium
CCCATTGCCCAATATTCCCCACTGCTGCCTCCCGTAGGAGTCTGGACCGTTTCTCAGTTCCAATGTGGCCGTTCAACCTCTCAGTCCGGCTACTGATCGTTGACTTGGTGAGCCGTTACCTCACCAACTATCTAATCAGACGCGAGCCCATCCCTCTGCAATAAATCTTTGGCATGATGACCATGCGATCTCCATGCGTTATGCGGTATTAGCGTTCGTTTCCAAACGTTATCCCGCACAAAGGGGCAGGTTGCTCACGCGTTACTCACCCGTCCGCCACTAACGCAGGACCGAAGTCCCTTGTCCGTTCGACTTGAATGTGTTATGCACGCCGCCAGCGTTCATCCTGAGCCAGGATCAAACTCTCGAAATCATTGTATTAAAACACAGCCTCTCGACTGTGATCCAATCTCTGCTTTCGAGCTCTGCTCTTAGCTTCTTTTACTTTTGTTTGAGTAGTATTCTCGTTTTAGAATTTCCGAGATCCGTTTCAAGCTGTTCGCTTTGTACTTCTCTCTTGTTGTTCAATTTTCAAAGATCAATGCCTCTCGGCTCGCCGACACTCTTGCGTCGACCTTTCTATTATACCACTTTCTCCTCCACTTGTCAATACCTTTTTCAAAACTTTTTTCAAAAAGTTTTTCACGGTTGCAGGCGGTGAGTTCGCGGTGTCCGCTCTCCCTTTTGGGTGAGCCTGTACATTATACTACAAAACATTTTTCTTGTCAAGTATTTTTTGAAATTTTTTTCATATTTTTTCATTTTTGACAAAAAAGCAAAGAACGGGGCACAAAAATCCCCGTTCTTTTGTTTATTCAGACGTCCCGCCTGCCCTCCAATGCGCGGAAAAGTGTGATTTCGTCGGCATATTCGAGGTCTGCGCCAACCGGAACACCGTATGCAAGCCTCGTGACGCGCACACCGAGTGGACGCAGTAGCTTGGAAAGATACATTGCAGTCGCCTCGCCCTCAACGGTAGGATCGGTTGCCACGATGACCTCGGCGATCTCTCCCTCCCCAACACGCGCCAGGAGCTCCTTGATCTTGAGCTGATCGGGCGTAATGCCGTTCATGGGTGAAATCTGTCCGTGCAGGACGTGATACACACCGTGGTATTCACGCACCTTTTCCATTGCCAGAACCGTTCTTGCATCATTGACCACGCAAACAGTCGACCGGTCACGTGTTTCATCCTGACAGATCGGACAAACCTCACGGTCGGTCAAATTTTGACAAACCGGACAGAAATGAATGCGCTCCTTCGCCTCCACGATTGCGCGCGCGAAGGCATGAACCTCCTCAAAATCAAGGTCCAGAACGGAATACGCCATACGGTACGCTGTCTTTTTACCCACGCCCTCAAGTCTGGCAAACTGCTCCGCCAAGTTGCGCAGGGATTCGATATACTCCGCCATAGATCAGAACAGACCGGGGAGATTCATGGGACCCGTGATCTTATTCAGCTCCTCATTGTTGGTGTCATCCACGCGCTTGATCGCCTCGTTGACAGCCGCAATGAGAATATCGGACAGGGTTTCGATATCGTCGGGATCCACGATCTCGGGGGCAAGGTCGATTGCAAGAATCTCTCTTTTACCGTTGATCTTGACGTTGACAACGCCGCCACCTGCGGAAATGTCGTATTCACGCGCATCAAGCTCCGCCTGCTTTGCTGCCATATCCTCCTGCATTTTTTGTGCCTGACGGATCATTGCCTGCATGTTCTGCGGTCCGCCGCCCATACCCTTTGGAATATTTGCTCTCATATTCAAATTCTCCTTCCTTATTTATATGTGTATTTTGTTTTCTTTTTTAATCCTGCGGCTCGTCCAATATCTCGTCGATCACCGAGCGTCCCGACGATTTTCCCGCGGTTTCCATCTGAAGCTGGCGGTCGCCAACCTCCCTACGCAAAACCGTTGAAAGTGCCGCGCGGAGACGGTCACGCGATTCGTCTCGCTCCGCCATTTGTCTGGTAAAATCATTTTCAAACATGACCACAACGCCGCCGTCCTCGGTTGTATATGCAATCGCGGTCTTGACAAAGCTCGCATCCATCGGAGCACTCCGACCAATTCGCTCAACCACCTCCATCCAATTGCGCAGAGGTCGCAGAACACGTTTATCGGTTGGCAAACCTCCCTGCACCTGCGGCTTTGGCTGCGGTGCAACAGGCTTTGCAGGCGATGGAGCGGGAGCAGATGCTCTCTGTGTCGCGGGGGACGGATCACGGACCGGTGCGGCAGGCGCAATCGGTTCGGGTACTGCGCTCGCCAGCGGCACAGGTGCGGGCTCCTCGCTTTGCTTGGGAGTTGCGATCCGACCAAGCGCGATCTGCTCCTCAAGGGCTGCAATACGCGAGAGCATTGCCTCGGCAGATTGATCGAGTGCCTCGTCGCACATGCGAACAAGCGTCATTTCCGCAAGAATCCGCTTGACCGAATTGGATTTTTGCATGGCAAGGAGTGCATCCTCGAGCAGCTTACAATGATAGACAAGCGTTTCCTTGCGGAAGCGCGCGGTCACGGTTTTGAGTTGCTCAAATTCATGGTCGGTGAGATCAAGATAGGTCGCCGCATTCTTCGTGGTTTTGACCACAAGCATATCGCGGTAGAGCGAAATCACGTCCTGCCAGAAGACCGCCAAATCCTTGGAGGAACGCACAACCTCGTCGATCTGCGCAAACAGTAGATCATAGTTGCGGTCGGCAACGGCGGTGACGGTTGCGAGCATGGCGTCGCGCCCTGTGAGACCGACCGACTCCGAAACAACCTCGGGAGTAACCGTTCGCTTGACGCCCGCACAAAGCTCGAGCAGACTGATCGCATCGCGCATACCGCCCTGTGCCAGCTTGGCAAGCATTCTTGCCGCCTCGGGCTCGAGCGAGATATTCTCGTGCTCGGCAATGTAGTTCAGCCGCTTGACCAGCGTTTCGGTCGCGATACGACGGAAATCAAAGCGCTGGCAACGTGAAATGATAGTTGCAGGGAGCTTATGCAGCTCAGTAGTTGCCAAAATGAACACCACGTGTGCGGGGGGCTCCTCCAGCGTTTTCAGAAGCGCGTTGAATGCGCTGGGCGAGAGCATATGCACCTCGTCGATGATATAGACACGGTAGCGCAGCGAGGACGGAGAATAAACAACCTCATCGCGAATGTCGCGGATATTATCCACGCCGTTGTTGGATGCAGCGTCCATTTCCAAAACGTCGGTTGCCGCGCCGCTGTCGATCGCTCGGCAAGCCTCGCAGACACCGCAGGGGTTTCCGCCAATCGGATTTTCGCAGTTGACAACCTTTGCCAAAATCTTTGCGCAGGTGGTTTTTCCCGTTCCGCGCGATCCGCAAAAGAGGTAGGCATGGCTGAATGCGGCGTGCTCTGCCTCATATTTCAGAACGGAGGTGATATGCTCCTGCCCGTAAACGTCGTCGAAGCTTTGCGGCCGCCATTTTCTGTATAACGCCTGATGCATATTCCTTCCTCCTTTTATAATTTACGGGGGAGAAGCCCTTTGAAAACAGCTTTTCCCCCGCTTCCCTTCTAAAAATCATCCGTTAAAAAGAAAAGGACAAGCATCGCCTTTTCCCGATTGCGCGGATCATTTGCTTTTACAAACGCAAAACAACGCCTGACTGTAAAACAAGACCATACACCTCAAGATCGAAAATCGCTCCCACGCGATCTTCGCATCTCCTGCTCGGAACAGGCACCCTCGCGGCACATTGGGGAGATCGCTTAGTGCTGCTTGGTCCCCCACCTGACACGGTTCACAATTCCCAATTGCGCAAGACCCATTCTTCAACACAGCAGATACGACTCAATTCGTAAGAGTTCATCCCTCAAAAGAGGAGTCCACCCCTGCTGTAGCGGATTTCAGGTTCAGGGCTCCGCTAATTCCCCGGCTGGTATGGCCTAATTTTACAGTCTGACGCTGTTACTTATATATTATAGCAGATTTCTTTTCAATTTGCAAGGGATTTTGAAAAATTTTTAGAATAATCAAAACAATCACATTCCGACAAAAAACGGGTTGGGAGCCCGAGGAAAAATTCTCCCCGAGCTCCCACGTTCGTTTTATTTTGTAAAAAATTCGTTTTGTGCGCCGATATAGGCACGGATGTCATCGGCAGAGACTACGGATTTGAGTTGTACGAAAGATTCCACGTACGCATCATACCCTTCCGTGATCGCTGCGATTGTGGCGTCGGTCACGCGGCTTTGAATCGAGCCGCTGATACCGCTCGTTTTGTTTGCATCGGTGAAATCACTCTCGAAGCTATCCAAATAATCCGCCTGCACAAACATCATCGGCATCTCATAGCAAATGCTCCGGTATTTTTCGCCGCTCGGAATGATAAAATAGGTTTTGGAGAACTCAATATCAAAGCGACGCGAAAACATTTTCAGTCCCAATCCGCCAACCAGCTTGGTGTGAATATGCTCTGCACTGCCGTTGATGTAAATGTCGTCTGCATTGGTGTTGATGTCGGCGTCATCTGCGCTTTCCTTATCAACCTTTTTGATCGTGTTGATCCCCGAAATATCGGAGAGCGGGAACCAGAAGGTATCGTATTCGATGTTCTTCACGGTTTCCTTCACACGTCCGCCGAGATAGCGTGCGGTCTCGTTGTCATAAACCTCCACAAAGCCCTCGATCTTGAGATCGTCGGTCTCACGCTTGTCGGAGATGACGTAGGTATAATCCTCGGTGATCTCGATCTGTGCCACCGATTTGATGTATTTATCCGAAATGCCAAAGAACTCGGTCACAACACCGCTGATCGTTCCGTTGGCATTTCTCTGAAAGCCGACCTTCCAAAGTGCAACATTCAATATGTTGAGCGCAACGTCAATGCGGTTCTCCGAAATTTCATATTTAATCACGTTTCCGTCGCTGAGCTGCACGCGACCAAAGCGAACGCCCGTGCTCTCGTCATAGGAAAGCTCCACGGAAGCGGTTGCAAGCTTAACGAGAAGCTCGGAACGGTTTTCGGTCAAGGTGATCTTAAAGCGGAAATGCTCGGTTGTTTTTTCATAGGACGCATAGTTGTCGGGGTTATCATTGATAAAGAGCTGATAAGCCTCCTCGATCACAGCCGCCGAGGCATAAACGTCATCAATCACGTCCACGCCGATCTGAAGATAGTGCAGAGTGGAATAAACCATTTCCATCTGCTTGCCAACACCCTTTTGCGAAAGAGAGGAGACGTTCACGAAATCGCCGTTAAAATCAATTGCCCCTCCCGAATAAACGCGATTGTTCAATGCAAAAGACTCGGGCAGAAAAGAGAGCAAATCAGGACGTTTTTCAAACAGCTTTCCCAAAATCGTCGCTGCTTTGTCAACCAGACCAAGCTCACCGTCACCGGTTGTTTCATCAGCACCTCCGCCGGTTGCAGAATCGCCGCCATCATCGGGAATGCTGGGGTCATTTGGTGTGGTGGAGCATGCCGTTGCAAAAAGGCAGGTGAGGATCAACAGAAACGCGAGAAGCTTACATGCAAGAGAATTTTTCATCATTTTTATTCCTTTCTTTGTTTATGGTCTTGTTATAAGAGAATATTCCGATCAATCCGCCGAGCGGAGATATGATCCGAGAGCAAACGGGAACGTAATCAGAGAAAGTGCGAGTGAGAGCAAAAGTCCGATAAGAAAGATCGTTGCGGAGAGCAGAAATCCGAGAATGGCAAAGAGCAGCTTCACGCAGATAAACCAGATGATTCCATCCAGATCAAGCGTGAAGATCAGGAGCGGTGCACGAAAGGTTTTGAAGAAAAACATAAAAAATTCGAGCATAAATTCTCCCCAGAAAAATTGCGAAACAAGCGTGACACCCGCAATGCCGGCAACGATCGAGCCAAGCACGCCGAGAACAGGCGAGGCATCTGTTGAGAAGGTGTAAACAAGCCCGATAGTGAGAAGAACGGCACCTGCCACCCCACCCCATATAAAGCTTTTGATCAAGGTCTCTCTTTTCGTTTCCATTTTTATCCTCCATAGTAGTCTATTTATAGCCCAATTGTATCATATATAGCCCATTTTGTCAAGAGAAAAGCGGTATAATATCTAAAAAAAGTAATTTCAAAAACGAGAAAAAAATCAGGAGGCAACGGCATGAACACTTACGATACCGTAAAAAACAGACTTCTTATTTTATGCGAGCAAAGAAAATACTCGATCCACAAGCTGGCAATTGAATCGGCAGTTCCGCCGTCCACCATCAAAAACATTCTCTACGGAAAAAGCAAAAACCCCGGAATTGTAACGATCAAGATGCTATGCGACGGCTTGGAAATTTCGTTAACAGAATTCTTCAGCACCCCCGAGTTTGCCTCTCTGGGGCAGGAAATTCAATAACAAAAAACAAGAAAAAAGCTCCGTCTCTCACGCATAGGCGCGAGAGACGGAGCTTTTTTTGTTATTCGTATTCTTATTTTACGTATTGCATCGCCGCGGCAAGCATCTGCGCTGTTTGTGCGCGCGTGATATTGGCGGTGGGGGTGACGTAGCCGTCATCGCTCCCCATAATGCCAATGGCGTGAAGCGTGCAGATTGCCTCCTTTGCCCAAACGGGAATTTCGGATTGATCGGCAAAGGTGGGGGTGACGGCAATGTCCGACTCCCCGATCATATTTGCCAGGATCACCGCAGCTTGTGCACGTGTGATGCTCTCATTTGGCAGGAATGACAGAACTCCATTCGAGAGACTTCCGCTGATATACCCAAGCTCATACGCCGCGTTGACGTAACCCTTCATGCTCGGCTGAATTTGGGCATCGTCGGCAAAAACGGTAGCCTCGCATTGAGGCACGTCGGTGATACCAACCGCGTTCATTGCCATCACAAGAAACTCCACGCGGCTGACCTCCTGCTCGGGATAGAAATAGTAGGCGTTCCCCACCTGCTTGCCGCTCATGATCCCTGCCTCGGTGAGTGCAAGCGAGGGGGCGTAGGCAGCATGCGCCTTCATATCGGCGTAGGTGACCGAGGTTCCCGCCTGCTCCACGCGCAGGCTTACGGTTGCAGATGCACTGTAATTTCCGTATTTATCGCGTGCAATATAGGAAAAACGGTCGCTGCCAACGTAGCCGGCATTCGGCTTGTAAACATAGGTCCCCTGTGCGCGGTCGGTGAGCAGGACCGAGCCATTTTGCGGATAGGAAACGATCTCAAAAATCAAGCCGTCGCCGTCAGGATCATATCCGGAGAGCACGCCGTGATGCGCGATTCCGCGATAAGTGGAAACGTTGAGCGAGAGCCCCGACGCCATACTTACGGTGGGGGTGTAGTTGGTCTCACTCAAAAAATAAAGGTTGCAGACTGTTACGCAGGTCGAGCCGTTGACCGTGAAGGTAAAATAGGAGTGAGTGAGGTCATCGCCGGCGGCAGAAAAGACCATGTAATCGAGGCTCTCCGCAGAGACCGTTTGCCCCACTGCCACGCGCGTGGAGCCGAGCAGCAGCTCGCCATCGGTGGTGGCGGGCAGGCTCTTGACCGTGATATAGCGCACATTCGCAAGGTTCATGGCACGCGCAAAAGAGTCAGCCGAGAATACGATCTCGTTTCCGATCGGTGCCGACATTGCCATGTCGGTTTGTGCTGCAAGCACGTTTAGTCCATAGGACACAACAGGGACCGCCGCCCCCTCCTCTGCCGCGATCGGCAAGCAACCAAGCAGCAGGCACATGGCACAGACCATGAGCGCGGCAGCATATTTCAAGCCCATTTTTTTCATGTTTCAACCGTCCCTTCATCATATATTCGGTGTTCAATGATATGCACGCGCGAAGATGGTTAGAACAGCACCACGCAACATAAAAGAGCCGCGGCGATTGCCGCGGCTCTTTTATGTTGGAATCAGATCTGCTCCTTAACCTTGGAAGCCTTACCAACTCTGTCACGCAGATAGTAGAGCTTTGCGCGTCTTACCTTACCAACGCGGATCACGTCTACCTTTACTACGTTCGGGGAGTGGATCGGGAAGGTCTTTTCCACGCCTACACCATAGGATACGCGTCTTACGGTAAAGGTTTCGGAAATGCCGCCGCCATGCTTTGCAATAACGGTGCCCTCGAACATCTGGATTCTTTCTCTGTTGCCCTCTTTGATGCGGTTGTGAACACGAACGGTGTCACCGATGCGGACCACGGGCATGGTCTCCTTCAATTGCTCGTTTGTAAAAGCCTCAATCAGATTCATTTTTGAGTCCTCCTATTATACCGGGCGTTCATGCAGAGCATCGCAGCGGACCACCCTAAAATTTCTGCGCATTGCGCAACACGGGTATTATATCATACTTTTTCTTTTTTTGCAAGCCTTTTTTCAAACTTTTTTATCTTTTTTGAAAAAAAGTTCAAAAAAGCATACTTTCATGTCATTCAACCGCGCTGTGAAACCCGCAGTGTTGCATCCCGCGAGAGCTGCTCGACCGATTCCGAAACGATCCGACCGAGCGCGATCTCTCCTGCGCCCTTGATGTTGAGATCGGCGCGTTCAACCGTTAGCTCCTCTCCCGCAAGCGAGCCGCTCCCCGTCACCTTCATCTGTAGAAAATCAACCTCGCCGCGCATGGAAACATCGCCGCATCCCGTCACCGTAGCCTCTGCCGATTGCAGCCGAGCGTCTCCGAGCAAAACGTCGCCGCTGCCCGCGATCGAAATTTTTGCCTGCCCCGTGCTACGCTTCAGCACGACGTCTCCACTCCCCGACACACGAATGTCGGGATCGGCAGCTAATTCCGCCTTGACGTCCCCCGAGCCTGAAATGCGAAGCTTGGTTTGACGCTCCACCCGTCCGAGCACGAGGTCACCAGACCCTGCGATCCGCCCCGTGAAGTAATCAAAGTTCTGCGCCTTGACTGTTCCGCATCCTGCAATTCTGATCTCGCCGCTCGAAAAGGAGGGGGCAAGCGTGACCGTTCCAAAGCCGCCGATACCGAGGTCCAGACTCTCGCCGCACGCAAACGGAACGAACAGGTCGATCTCGCAGGCGGTATCGCGCGGACTGCTGTTGTTCTGCCCCGGCACGTCGAGGCGCAGGGTGAGTTTACCGTTCTCGACTCTCGCCTCCAGGTGATCGAGCAGGCGCTCCCTTCCCTTTGCGCGCATGCGCGGCGCGCCCTGCGTGTCAACGTGAACCTTGAGCTCACAGCAATGGGACAACGAAACCGACAGAGATGAAAAGGTGGAAAAATCCTTGTATCGGGTCACGGTCTCCCCACCAAGAGCTTCATATGAGCAATCGGTGCTGCGGAGCACACGGATCTCGCCCCGTCCGCGGTTGACGATTCTGCCACCCGGAAGCTCCGCTATGCTGCCATCCTCAAAGGTCAGCTCCGAGTCGGTTGCTTCCTTCATTTTTTTATTAGAATAGCAGATCAAGCCGTTTCGCTCGATCACCATTGGCAGTCCTTCAAAGCTCTGCGGAAACGAAGTCGGCATCACCTCGGGACGCGTTTCGGGGCGCGGTCTGCCAAAAAGTTCTTCAATAGAAAGCCCCAACACCTCTGCAATTGCGGGAAACAGCGCCACATCGGGCAATCCAACCGAGTTTTCCCATTTGGAAACGGCTTGCGGTGTGATCCCGAGACATCTTGCCAGCTCCTCCTGCGTCATTTCCTTTTTTCTTCGTTGCTCTGCGATGATTCTTGCAAAATCCTTCATAGTAATCCTCCTCAACCCTGAATAGGATAGGCTCGCGCCTCTGCTTTTATCATACCACTCTGCCGCAAAAAAATCAATAACCGCTCGGTTGATGATCTGTCACCTTTTTGCGCTTTTCGGAAACAAAAGAACAACCGACGGTTGTTCAACCGTCGGTTGCTCTTTTTCAGTTGGCAGCCACGGGCTCATCAGCTACCGAAGCTTCCTTCATTTCCTCGGCGTTTTCCGCCTTTTTGTTCACCTTTTCGGCACTGTGGAAGGTGGGAACCACCAAACGGAGCGCCGCTCTGACCTTGGATGCCGAGAGCTCATCCTGCGACTCCTCAACCGCACGGCGCAGAATATCGAGTTTTTCCTCGACCTCCTCGCGCGTCAGGGGGGTATCCTTTTCCACAAAAATCAGATCGTTGTCGGTTTTGGTAAGCTCCTCGGTCTTCATCAGAAGCTCCTCGTAGAGCTTTTCACCGGGACGCAGACCAATCTCCTCGATCTTGATATCCACGTCGGGCTCAAGACCCGACAGCTTGATCATGTTGACCGCAAGGTCGTAAATCCGAACGGGCTTACCCATATCAAGCACGAAAAGCTCGCCCTTCTTTGCCATTGCTCCCGCACGGATCACAAGCTGACTCGCCTCGGGAATCGTCATGAAATAGCGGATGATACGCTTATCCGTGATTGTGATCGGTCCGCCATTGGCGATCTGACGCTTAAAGAGCGGAATCACCGATCCGTTGGAGCCAAGCACGTTTCCGAATCTCACTGCCGCAAAGCAGGTGGCGCTGTCGCCGCGGCATTGAATCACCATCTCACACATGCGCTTGGATGCGCCCATGATGTTGGTGGGGTTGACCGCCTTATCGGTGGAGATCAAAATAAAGTTCTTTACACCGTACTTCTCTGCCATGTTGGCGGTATTGTAGGTACCGATCACGTTGTTTTTGATCGCCTCACAGCCGCTATGCTCCATCAGAGGCACGTGCTTATGCGCTGCCGCATGGAACACGATCTCGGGGCGATATTCCTTGAAGATCGCCTCCAGGCGAACCACATCGCGCACCGAAGCGATTTCAACCGCGAGATCAAGCTTATCTCCATAGGAACGAATGAGCTCCTGCTGGATATCGTAGGCATTATTCTCGTAAATATCGAGAATGATAAGCTTCTTGGGGGAGCATTTCACGATCTGTCGGCAGATCTCGCTACCGATTGATCCGCCGCCACCCGTGACGAGTACGGTTTTGCCAACGTAGAAATTCAGCGTGGCGGTATCATTGATGTTGAGCGATTTACGGAACAGGAGGTCCTCGATCTGGAATTCACGGAGCTTTCCGCGGCGATGCGCGGTCGCCTCATCCGCCAGGTCTCTCACGGGAGTATCATAGAGCTTGACCTTACAGGATGTTTGGCTGTAAAAATGATAGAGCTTGGATGCCTCCTCGCTGTCAAGTCCTGTGACCGCGATAAAAATCTCGCTCACTTCCTGCTTTTTGATAAAATCGAGCGTTTCGTCGCTCTCGGCATAAACCTTGAGTCCCGCAACGTGACTGCCCACTTTAGCGGGATTGCGGTCAATGAAAAAGATCGGCTTATAGCTGGAGTGCTTATTGTAGAGCAGCTCCTCTGCAAGCAGAGCCCCAACCTGTCCCGCACCAACGATGCAAACGGGAATCTTATGGTTTTCGTCCTGCGTTTTGTTCAGATATTTGTAGAGCTGACGGTAGGTAAAGCGCGAGGTGAGCGTGAGAAGCGCCATCAGCGCTGCCACCACCGTGAAATGCCAAACGTCGGTGTAGGTATCCGTAACAAAACGCGTGAACAACAGAGAGAGCACACATCCGATGCCGTCGGCAATCACCATCTTCAGATAAACCGTGGTGTTGGTATAGCGCCAGAGGTTAAAATATACGCTGAGTGCCATGCGTGCTGCCATAATAAACGCCAGCAGAATGACGCTGTTGAGCAGAAATCCGTTGATCTGATATTTCAGATGCTCGTCAACGAAAACGTTTGCCCAAAGATAAAACGTGTCCACAACCGCAAAGCAAAGCAGGTCGAACAGAAACAGAATGATCCGCCTCGAGTTTTCAACCCTAAACTTTTTTATACTCATGTAAAAAATCCCTTCTTTCGTCCCTCACAATAAGTTACCCCCATTGCGGTGGGGGTAAATTCGTTACATAATTCAAAAATTCCTATATTCTTTTCCTTATTATATCACACCCCACCTCGTTTGTCAAGCCTTTTTTCGACACTTCCCTACATTCGGTGTCGAACGGGGGCAGAGTTTGATTAAAATACAAAAAGGGGGCTGTCTCAATTTCTCAAATCGAGACAGCCCCTGAAAATATCAGTCTACGTTTACCGACACGCCAAAGAGTGCGGCAATCGCCTTTACGGTTTGCTTGGTTTGAACATCCTGATGCGAATCGGTGTACGCCTCAAGTGCCGCAACAAGCTCCTTGTAATCCTCGGATTCGGTGGGAATCTTTTCGCTCAAGCCGAACGCGTCGCTCTTGCCCTCCTTTACCTCTCCGTTCGCATCGAGCAGGACGGTGCGGAACGAATAGGTAACGGCGTTGGAATCCATAAAGATGTCAACCGTTTCGGTTGCGGTGGGAAGAATATCTCCAAAGAGATTCTTGCCAGATGCATGCGATTTTGCGGAAATCGCCACGCTCAAAATCTGATTGAGCGCCTTTGCTTCCTTCTGATATTCCTCCTCGCTCATCTCGGCATTTGCCATATAGGAGAAGATTGTGGAGATCAGAGGTGCAGAGGTTTCGGCATACTGTGTGGGAACACCGTAGCCTGCGATGCGGTCTGCGGTGACGTAAACCTCGATCATGCCTGCGGTTGCAGGGTTGATGTTACGGATCAGGTCGATCAGTTCCTCCTCAGTGAGCTCCTTGCCATCCTGGCCGAGCTTGGTAAAGAGGTCAACGCCGCTCGAAACGGCATTCATGGTGTCGGTGTATTTCACATCACCCTCGGTTGCCTTCTGCGCCATCTGGGTCGCAGTTGCCATATCGAGGTTTGCGGTCTTTCTCACGGTTTCGGATTGAAGCACTGCGGTGAAAAGCTTTGCGGTCTTATCCGATCCAACCGACTCGGTATCCTGAAGCGAATCAAGGATCGAGCCGAGCGAGCCTGCAACGGTGGTGAGATTCATCTCCTCGCCGCCGGATACCTGACCAATGAGGTCGTTTGCGGCATTGAAGATCTGCTCGATCGCTGCGGCTTCCTTTTCAACGGTTTCAGCCGTGATGTTATCGGCAACGCCCTCGGATGCCGAGAGCAGGTCTGCCATAGTCACCTTTTGGGTCACAACGGTCTCCGAGCTCTTCAAGCCCGAGGTTGCCTGCAGCGAAGTGGCGGAAACACCGTTCTTTACCTCAATGGAGGAAACTCGGTTGAGTGCCTCGGTGTTGTTTGCAAGCAGTTCGGAATAGGAGGATGCAAGGATTGCCTTTGCCTCCTCTGCGGAGTCCTCGCCGAGAGCAGCCAGCTGCTTGGTTGCATTTGCAAGCACAGCGGCACCGCTCTTTTGCAGCTCCTCGTCGGTCTTGCCCTCGTAAACGGTTCCTGCATAGGGAACGTTGTCGGCAAGGAAGAAGCTTCCGCCGGCAGAGAGCACCTCGGTGCTGGCCTCGCCGATCTGTGCGGCGTAGATTTCAAAGAATGCCTGAACGTCCTCGGCGGTGAGGTCCTCGCCGTCGGCAGCCTTGATCAGGTCCTCGATCATGCTGACCGAGTAGCTGTCAATGATTTCCTTATCAATCGGGATACCCGCTTCGTCAAACGCGCCGATCAAGTCCTCGGTGATCGCGTCAATCTGCGCCTCACCCGTCAGGTCTGCCGCATCGTTGAGTGCCTGTGCAATGTCCCCCATGATATCGCCGTAGACCTCATTGACGTCTGCGGGGATACCGAGCGTGGTTGCGATTGCACGCATACCGAGGTCGGTCAGCTCGGGAATGAGCGCCTTCATGCTCTCGTTGGAGCCGAGCTTCTGAACGAGGCTCTTGATGATGCCGTTGCTGCTCAAGGTTTCCAGCAGCATCTCGGTGTTGGAAATGTTTGCAAACACACCGTTCTCTGCCATCACAGCCACCATTTCGGCAACCGTTCTGATATCTGCCTGCAGTGCCGTATGATTGCGTGCGTCATTGTTGAGAATCGTAAGCAGTGCGTCGAAGAAGGGGGCGAACATCGCATCGGTATCTCCAAAGGAGGGCTTTGCGGCACCCAGGAAGGTGTTGCCGTCAAGCCATGCGTCGGTTGCGCCGTAGATAATCTCACCTGCAATCGTGGGAAGCAGAACCGAATCCTTGAAGGAGTCGGCAAGCGCCACGATTGTGACCGCCTCGGTGGAGCCATACTGTGCGAGCTGGGTTTTGCTCAACTTCAGAATGTTGCATGCAAAGCCCGCCACGGAGTCGATCTCACCGGAGAGCTGCGTTTCGGTTTCATTTACCGTAAAGCCTGTGAGCGACTTGGTGATCTCGTTTCCGCCAATTCCGCGATAAGCCACGAGAATGGCGTTTTCGTTGAGGGGGTTCACGTATTCGTCAACGATCTGAACAACGCTCTCCTCCTGCTCACCGAGCAGGTCCGCCTCGGTAACCGCTTCCATAACGGGAGGCACGAGATCGAGCGTTGCCGAAATTGGGATCAGAAGAACCACGAAGATCGCCACGCCTTGGATCACGCCCCAGATCATGCCGCGCAGTCTGGGCATCACGCTGTGCTCGTTATGTCTGCGCAGCGCACCGCCGAGAATCAGCGTCACGATCAGGAAAACGAACCACGTGAGGAAAGAATAAACGATGAAGCAGAGGAGCACAAGGATCGGTGCTACGAGCGAATAGACGCAATGCAGCAGAACCTCGTTGAGTGTGGGCGAAAGTCCCAGAATTTCAACCACCTGCGTTTGACCGTAGCTCTCCAGCAACGGTACCAGCTGCGTTTGGATAACCTCGTCGCTGACAAGCGTTGCGCGCAGAGATACCGCCGTGATCACAGCGGCAACCGCACACAGCAGAACCGAAATTCCGCGAATGCGCGATTTTGCAAGATTGCGCATGAGTCCCCAAAGGGCGCTAATCACCACGATGAGAACAAAGAGACCTGTTAAAATTAGACTGCTCATGATGCTTTCTCCTTTTTTACCATGATATAGCAGGATTTACCACCAATATCATATCACATTCTATGCGAGTTGTCAAGTTTATTCCACATATTTATTTTATTATATTTATTTTCCATGAATTCAGTTCGATCTGCTCACACGTCGGCTTTTGGGACAGAGCGCTTTTCCCCACGCGCCTTCCCCGACCGTCTGCCTCGGCGATGTCCCCTGCCCCGATCCTTTTCCTTTGTACGTTTGGGGCGGTTGCGCGTGTCTCCCGCACATTCGGGGTAAGCAAGCAGCAGCATGTCGGCAGTGGCATGCTTTGCACGGCAGACCGCACGCAAAAGCATCATTGTAGCGTACGCATCGCCGTCACTTCGATGCTGATTGTCGGGCTCCCGCCCACACCATGCGCGCACACAGCCCGCCAATCCCCGTGCATCGCTGTGCTCGTCAAGGCGTCGGCAGAGGCGCTCGGTGTCAAACCAGCGAAATCCGATGGGAGGCAATCCGTAGCGCTCGCAATCCGCCTTCAGGGCATTCGTATCGTTGTTGATCGCAAAGCCAATCGCAACGTCCACATCCTCAAACAGCGCTCGGATCCCGTCATACGCCTCGGGAAATTTCGGGGATGCCTCCACCGTTTCCTGCGGATATGCAAGGATATTTTCAAGCACGTACGAATTCCATGTGGAATCGGGATGGATCAGGAGATCGGTTTGCGGGATGAGCACCTCAAAATTTTCGTTGGTAACCAGATAGCCGATCGAATAGATCGACCCCGGCACGCGACCGTCTGCAAACTCCATATCAAAAAACAGGATTTTCAAGCGCGTAGGCTCCTCTCGTGTTGCATTTCATTCTCTGATGCGATTATACCATATTTTTCTCATAAATGCAACTTTTTTCGAAAAACATCTTTACAATCCCCGAAAAATGTTTTATAATAAAGGTGCAAGAAAACGCAGCTTTGCGCAGAAAGCGATCAAAACAGCGCATTTCTGCGCACACATACGGAGGAACGATCATGTATAAGTGCGAACGTGAGGACGAAATTCTGGCGCTTTTGAACGAAACCGAATACGCAACGGTGGACTATCTGGCAAGAAAGATGAACATCAGCTCGTCGAGCATCCGACGCGATCTGAAGAACCTGGAGGAGCGTGGGCTTGTGACGCGGAGCTACGGTGGCGTGAAAATTGCCGATGCAACCGGAAAATGCATCCCCTTTTCGCTTCGCAGCCATGAGAACAGCCCACAAAAGAAGCAGATCGCCAAGGCAGCAGCCAATCTCATTGAGGTTGGAAATGTGGTCTTTCTCGATGCGTCGAGCAGCGCCTATTTCACGGCTGAGCTTCTGCCCGCGATCGGCGGCGTGACCGTGATCACGAACAGCATCGATATCATGTCCTGCCTCTCGCGCTACGATATCAAGGCATATTGCACGGGTGGCAACCTCTCCGCCGATAACAAGGCGGTGCTCGTTGGCGGCTACGCGCAGGACTTTCTGCGTAACATCCGCGCTGACGTTGCCATTTTCTCGGTGCAAGCGGTGAAGGAAAACGGTGACTTCTTCGATTGCTACCCCGAGGAGGTTGCGATCCGAAACATCATGATGAAGAACGCGCGCCGTCGCATCCTGCTCTGTGACAGCAGTAAACTGAGCCGCACCTCCACCTTTTATCAGGGCAACGTCCACGACATCGAATACGTGGTGAGCGATCGCGACCTCAACGGATTTTTCACCGATCCGACACCCGAGAAATATATTCTCGCGTGAACGAATGGCAGAGCGGATTCAACGCTCCGATCGTTCGGCAACAAAAACAAACAAAAAATGACAGGAAGGATTTCAAATCATGACCAAAATCAGAAAAAACATTCTGCTCCTCCTTGCGCTGACGTCTGTCACACTTCTCTGCACTGCGTGCATGGGATCGGGCGGAACGGAAGGCTTGGATTTTTACCCGCTTTCCAATGGAACGTACGGCGTTTCTGCGGGGGATGCGCTTTATCTTGAGAACATCGTGATCCCCGCCAAGCACAAGGGAAAGGCGGTGACCGAGATCCTCCCCGAGGCATTTCAGGATGCCGACAAGCTGCAAACGATCACCATCCCCGAATCGGTGACGAAAATCGGACGCGCGGCCTTTGCAAACTGCAAAAATCTGAAGGAGATCACCATCCCGAGCAGCATCACAAGCATTGACAAAGATGCTTTTCACGAGTGCACGTCGCTTGACGACGTATATACCTCGGAACCTGAGGCTTGGTTGCGCATCAAATATGAGAACGGGTACGGGCATCCGAACTTTTACGGCGAGCTTCACATCCTGGATGAAAACGGAAACGAATGCACCGAGATCGAAATTCCAGAGGGCATCACAGAGATCGGAAACTATATGTTTGCAAACTGCAAATCGCTCACAAGCATATCGTTTGCAGAGAATACCGATCTGACCAAAATCGGCTCCTATGCCTTCAATAACTGCAAAAATCTGACGCAGATCAACATCCCCGATTGCGTAACGATCCTTGGGACCGGCGCGTTTTACAACAGCGGACTGACGAGCATCGTCATTCCGAACAGCGTTACAAGCATTGGTAAAACCGCATTTGAGAATTGCAGTGCACTCACGAACGTGGTGCTTTCGAACGGTATCACCGAAATTCCTTATTCCGCCTTTGAAAACTGCGCAAAGCTCACAAGCCTGATTCTTCCCGATCAAATCACCACCGTCGGCAGCTTCGCATTCCAAGGCTGCACAGGGCTTGAGAGCATCGTAATTTCCAAATCCATGACGACAGTTGACTATTCTGCCTTCGAGGAATGCGACGGTCTCACCACGGTCTATTACAATGGAACCGCAGAGGATTGGATGTTGATCGATCAAATGTATGGTAACGAAAGCCTCACAAGCAGCACACGCTACTACTACAGCGAGACGCGCCCCACAACCAATGAAAACAGCCATTGGCACTACGTCAACGGCGTCCCCACAGCTTGGTAAGAGCCGCTCCCCCGTCGCTCCGTGGAGTGACAGCAAACAAAGAGCGCGAGGTGACACAAATGCAACGTGTGTTTGTGTCACCTCTGTTTTTTGTTAATCCCGCATTGAGCCACGGCACTCCCCCGAGCCGCTGCCGATCATGCTTTCTTCGCATGCCCTCCCGCTCCCTCGGACGGAGAATGCCCGAAAAAGGCAGTGTAGTTCCGATAAAACGTGGTATAGTCTCCGAAACCGCAACGCTCGCAAACAGCAGTTGCCTTTTCCCCCGCGGAGATCATTTTTTGTGCCATGAGGAGCCGTTTTTCCATGATGTATTTTTTTGGCGTTTGATGCAGCTCTCGCTGAAAGAGACGAAAAAGATAGCTCTCACTCACAAAAAGATGATTGGCGATCTCCTCGATCCCCGTTAGCGTTTGCAGATGCTCGTTCGTATATTTGAGTGCCTTGGAAATCAAAGGCGAGAGGGTTGTGGCGGTTTGCGCGAACGGATGCGGAAAGAGACTGATGTGGTAAAAAAGCTCTGCAAGCAGGTGCGAAAGAATCCGCTCAAAGGTGTCACGGTCACTGTTTTGCCAATAGAGATCACACCTGCGAAAAATGTCCTCCGCAATTGGATTTCCCGCGAGATTGATTACCTCCATATCCTCGGGCAGTCGTGCGGCGCTTTCCACACCGTGCCTTTCGATGTCAAACAGAATGTCGTATCTTTCATATCTTGCAGGTGCATCAATCTGAATAAAATGATATTGAAAAGGACGGATCAGGATCAGATCGCCCTTTTTGAGCTTGTATTTGCGATCCTCTATCACGTGCGTTGCATCCCCATCCAGAAAATAGATCAGCTCATAGGCGTTGTGCGTATGCATGGAATAGGTGTTGCAGGACAGCGACTCGGAAATCTCATGCTTGAAAAATATGCGATCGGTTGTGCGGATGTAATCATTTATCATATGCAGGCGCGCTCCCCCTTTTCTTCTTGATACCATTATATCACGCATGTTCACTTTTTGCAATATAAAAATGCAGTTTTTGCTATTTACTTTTCAAAAAGTTTATTTTATAATAGTGATATCAGAAAAAATGGCAAAGGAGCAGATATCATGAAAAGGCTGAACGTGGCGATCATCGGGCAAGGAAGAAGCGGACGCGATATTCACGGAAAATACTACCGCAGCGAGGATAATCGCTATTATAACGTCAAATACGTGGTGGAGGCAGATGAGTTTCGTCGGCAGGCATCCGAGGCGCACTACCCGGGATGCAGGGCGCTGGGGGACTACCGAGAGCTGCTTGCGCTCGACGATATTGATCTTGTTGTAAACGCCACCTACTCCGAAATGCACTACCCCATTACCAAGGATCTGCTGCTCCACGGAAAAAACGTGCTGGTGGAGAAGCCCTTTGGACGCTCGCGCTATGAGTGCGACGAGCTGATCAAAATTGCGGCAGAACGTGGCGTGGTGCTTGCGGTCTTTCAACAGACCTTTTTGGCTCCCTTTTACGAATTTGTTTACCAAACCATCCGCTCGGAAAAATTGGGTGAGGTCAAGCAGATCAGCATCCGCTACAACGCGCTCGCACGCCGTTGGGATTGGCAAACGCTGCAAAAGAAATGCGCGGGCAGCACCTACAACACAGGTCCCCACCCGATTGGAATGGGACTTGGCTTCCTCGATTTTGACCCTGATGCAAGGGTTGCATACAGCAAGCTCGACACCGCACTCACGAGCGGTGACGCCGACGATTACGCAAAAATTCTGATCACCGCGCCGAGCAAGCCCTTAATCGACATTGAGATTTCGTCGATTGACGCCTACTCGGATTACAACGTCAAGGTGCAAGGCACCAAGGGAACGCTCAAGGCAACTCCATCGGCTTATGAGATGACCTATATCTGCGACGGCGAGAACCCTGAGCGCCCCGTGGTGGAGACTTTTCTGAAGGATGAAAACGGTAATCCCATTTACTGTAAGGAAAAGCTGATCAAGCACACCGAATCCGAGAAATTTACAGGTACGGCATTTGATATCGGCACGGCAAAGCTCTACGAGCAGCTCTACTACAAGATCACAGAGGGAAAAGCCATGACCGTAACCCCGGAAATGGCGGCACAAATCATTTCGGTGATCGAAACGGTCCATGCGCAAAATCCGTTACCGCTCAAATATTAACGCGGTCTGAACAGACAAAAGACGCGATCCAAAGGAGGAGTCTATGGCTCATTTCAAAATTTCCGCATTTGCAGATGAATACGCAAAGTCCTTTGAGGAGCAGCTACGCGGTCTGGAGCAGCTTGGTATCACGTATATCGAGCTTCGGCATCTCAACGGAAAAAACGTTTCCGTTTTAGAGTCGGGTGAGGTGACGGAGGCAAAACGAATGCTCGATGCTTTTGGCATCAGGGTCTCTGCCATCGGGTCACCGCTGGGCAAGATCCCTCTGGACGGCGATATGAAAGCGCATCTGGAAACGGCGCGCCGTGTGTTTGAAACGGCAAATGAAATAGGCACAGCGCTTGTGCGCGTGTTCAGCTTCTATGCCCCCGAAGGAAAGGAAATCACAAAGCTGAAAAGCGAAGCCATGGAGGCTCTGGAGGCTCTCGTTGTCCTTGCAAGAAAATTCAACGTCACGCTCTGTCACGAAAACGAGGCAAGGATCTACGGCGATACCCCCACCCGTTGCAGAGAGCTTCTGGATCATTTTGGCGGCGAAATGAAATGTGTTTTTGACATGGGAAACCTTGTTCTTGAGGAAGTTGATCCATACCCCGAGGCTTACCTGCTTTTACAAAAATATATCTCATATTTTCATATCAAGGATGCGCTCTATGCCGGCGCGATCGTTCCGGCGGGAAAGGGCGAAGCAAAAATCAAGGAGATCCTTTCGGCACATATGAATTACGCCAAGGAGGATTTTTTCGTCTCTCTCGAGCCCCATCTGCAAACCTTTTCGGGGCTGAATGCCCTGGTTGGGCGTTCCTTTACCAATCCCTACCAATACGCAGATCAAAAAACAGCGTTTTGTGATGCGGTAACGAAATTCAAGGAGCTGATCTGAATGAAAACCTTTCAAAAGGACCGTTTAACGGTCAACGTATACCAAACAAGAGCCGAAATGGGTGCGGCAGCTGCAAAGGACATCAAGGCGTGCATCCTCGCCCTTATGGAGAAAAAGGACACGGTTAATATGATCTTTGCCGCTGCACCCTCGCAAAATGAGGTTTTATCGGCACTCGCAACCGACAGGGAAATCCCGTGGAATCGGGTCAACGCCTTCCACATGGACGAATACATCGGACTCTCCGCCGATGCACCGCAGGGCTTTGGCAATTTCCTGCGATCACACCTTTTCGGGCTTGCCGACTTTGGAAGCGTGTTCTATATCGACGCCACCGCATGTGATGCCGAAAAGGAATGCGCGCGCTACACTTCCCTTTTGTCAAAGCACCCAACCGATATCGTGGTCATGGGTATCGGTGAGAACGGGCACATTGCCTTCAACGATCCGCCCGTTGCGGATTTTTGCGATCCTCTCGCGGTCAAGCCCGTGGAGCTTGACGAGGTATGCCGCAATCAGCAGGTGAACGACGGATGCTTTGCAAAGCTCGACGACGTGCCGAAAACCGCGATCACGCTCACCGTCCCCACCCTGCTTGCGGGCAAGCATCTGTTCTGCATCGTCCCCGCAAAAACCAAAGCCCGTGCCGTTCGCGCAACGCTTTGCGATGAGATCAGCGAAAAATGCCCCGCGTCCGTTCTGCGCCGTCATCAGAGTGCCGTGCTCTATCTGGATAGCGACAGCAGTGCGCTTTTGTGATGCCATGAAACGAATCAAATCGAATTTGATCATCCTGGAGGACCGCATCTTCAAGGGCTACGTCTACTTCGACCGCGGAAAAATCGTTGACGTGAGCGAAAAAGAGCATCCCGTCTCCGAGGAATTTGACGCAACGGGTTATTACGTCGCCCCGGGTTTTATTGATATTCACACACACGGCGGCGGTGGATATCGCTTTGAAGGCAGCGTGGACGAGATCGTGGAGGCGTGTCGCTTTCATCTCCGTCACGGCACGACCTCGATCTGCCCAACCGTTTCCGCCGCGCCTTTTGCAAGCATGGCAAGGTCGGCGAAAAACATCCGCGCTGCCATGAACGATCCGCGCGTAGGTGATATCATTCTCGGTGCTCATTTGGAGGGCCCCTATCTTTCCAAGGCACAGGCGGGTGCGCAATGCCCCTCGCATATTACCGCGCCGATCGAGGGCGACTATCTGCCGCTTCTGGAGGAAAACGCAGGTGCGATCACGCGATGGACCTATGCCCCCGAAGCCGATATTGGCGGACGCTTTGTAAAGACGCTGCAAAAGCACGGCGTTGTTGCGTCAGCCGGTCACACCGACGCCATCTATCCCGATATGCTGCGTGCATTTGAAAACGGATGCAGGCTGGTAACGCATCTGTATTCCTGTACCTCCACCATCACGCGCGACCACGGCTTCCGTCGACTTGGTGTGATCGAAACGGCATATCTGCTCGATGACCTGTACGTGGAGATTATCTGCGACGGAAAGCATCTGCCACCCGAGCTGATCCGACTGATCTACAAGCTCAAGGGCGCCAATCGCATCGCGCTGATCACCGACAGCCTCGCACTTGCGGGCACCTCGGAGACCCACGGGTGGATGCAAGACACCGAGTTTCTCATTGAGGACGGTGTTTGCAAGCTGACGGACCGAAGCGCGTTTGCGGGCAGCATTGCCACGGCGGACCGTTTGGTTCGCGTTGCCGTGCAGGAGGCGGGCATTCCGCTCCCCGACGCCGTAAAAATGATCACCAAAACGCCTGCCGAAATTATGGGGTTGGACACAAAGGGACGGATCGAGAGGGGCATGGACGCCGATTTTGCGGTGTTTGACGAAAAAATAGAAATCAATGCTGTGTTCGTTGGCGGAGAGCAGCAAGCGCTATGACGCCAACTGTCATACAAACAAAAAATTCAGGGTGACTGTCTCAAATTGCAAGTTTGAGACAGCCACCCTTTTTCTTTTTCATTCTCGTCTTTCATATTTCAAATATGTGTGTTTCACATAATCACGCGGGGTCTTGCCCGTGTAGCGCTTAAAGACGCAGCTGAAATACGATTGCGAGGAAAATCCGCACTCGTATGCAATCTGCGTGAGCGTCATTTCCCCGGCAAGAAGCAGAGCATTCGCCTTTTTAATCCTCTGCTCCTCCACGTATTTTTGCAGCGTTTTTCCGGTGGATGCCTTGAATAGCTTGTGAAAATATACGGGGGTGAAATTTGCTCGCTCGCAAAGTGCGGTAAGGCTCAAATCCTCGGTTAGGTTTGCGTTGATATACGCGAGGGTTTTATCTATCACCTCGTGATTGTTCCTTTTTGGGCTATGCTTGATTTTATACGATTGGACGTACCGATTCAGCGTGTAAATCAGCCTCATGAGCAGGCTTTGGAGCATCATCTCATCCTCTGGTATGCCGCTGTCATAATATTCGCACAGTGCTGTGAACAGCTCTTTGATCTCATCTGCGTTTTCCAGCTCAACATAGTTTGGAAACGAAGATAGCATGTCAAAAATCCGTCCCTCGTTTAGAGCGATATGAACATAGTAGCACTTAAAGGGCAAGCGCGTGTGACGCATCTGCCCGGGCTTTGCGGATATGACAAGGTTCTCGGAAATCGCGTGCGAGTCACTGTCGATATACGAGATTCCGCCCTCAACGATCGGTAGCTCCAGCTCAAACATCGTTGTTTTCCTGTTTTTTGAAACGGTTTTGTTTTTCAGCGCAACCTGCGCATTATAAGTTCCAACCGCAACGATCTGCGGCAACACCATGTCCTTCACCATGCACCTCAAAAAAAGATAAGATATCTAATAAAAAAAGCAAAATCTATATATAATCCGGACAAGAAATATTATACAATGAATTGACAGATATGTCAATACCGTTTCACAAAACACATCATACCGTTTATGCGCATGGTGTCAGGAGGTTTTTTATGGAAAGGCTGAAATTTGAAAAGAAGTATCCCGTGGCGGAAGCATCCGAGATCGGATCCCCGCGCATGGGCATTGGATTTGAAAAGCTGGATCGCGGCGTGTTCGATCCGGAAAAAGCATATGACAAGGTGGCACGCATCGGCGTCAAGAAAATTCGCATCCAATCGGGATGGGCGAAAACCGAGCGCGAGGAGGGTGTTTACGATTTTTTGTGGATCGACACAATCGTGGATAATCTGATCGCTCGCGGGTTGGAGCCTTGGATTTGTTTGTGCTACGGAAACCCGCTCTATACCGCGCTCGCGCGTCCCGTGTTCGGCGCGGTTGGTTGTCCTCCCATTGCGACCGCTCGCGAGCTTGAAGCCTGGCTTGCCTACGTAAAGGCGACCGTTGCACATTTTGCGGGGCGCGTGACACTCTTTGAAATTTGGAACGAGCCCGATTGCAACTATTCCTGGCGGCATTGCGAGAACGAAGCCGTGGATCATCTCAAAAATGCCGAGGAATACGGTCATTTCGCAACCAAAACGGCAATCGCGATCAAGGAAGGCAATCCGGACGCACTTGTGATGGGCTTTGCCCTGGGACACACCGAGGACCTGGAATACGTTGATATTGCGCTCAACACGGGACTTTACAAGTATCTCGATCTGATCTCCTTCCATTGTTATTCGCCAAACGAACTGACAAGGCGCGACCGCGCACACAAGCTGCGTCTGCTTGTTGATCGCTTCAATCCTCACATCCAGCTTGTGCAGGGAGAAACCGGCGCACAGTCCGACAGTAGAGGCAGCGGCGCGATGAAGGGCTTTGCCTGGACGAGGGAAAAGCAAACGAAGGCTCTGCTCCGCGGATTGATCGAGGACCTGGCAGAGGGCGTTGCGTTCACGTCCTATTTCTCTACCATGGATATGATCGAGGCACTTCGCGGGCGGATCGCCGATAAGGCATCCTACCTCGATTACGGCTATTTCGGCGTGATCGGTGCAGAGTTTGACGAGGATGGACGTTCGAGCGGCGCATACACCGAAAAGCCCTCCTACTATGCCCTTCAAACGCTCGCATCGCTGATGCGCGGCGACGCGAAATCCTGTGCCCTTCCCTGGCATTTTGTGCGCCTTCCCTCGCGACGCGTCAATGGCGAGGATACCACCGCTCCAACCGTTCAGGTGGAGTCCTTCGCGCTCGATGACGGCTCGAAGGCTCTGATCTATTGGAATGCGGTGGATCTTCTGACCGAAACCTACGAGGGCACCGTTTCGATGAACGTGTTTGGCGTTTCGGGAGACGGCGTTCGTCTGCTCGACCTCAAGGACGGCAGCGTCTATACCCTTCCCGACGGCATGGTAAAGCCGATCGGCGTTCACGGCGTTCAGTTTTGCAATCTTCCGATCACCGATTCGCCGCTGGCGATCCTGTTTCGGGCATAATCAATCGGCATAAGAAAGAAAAGAGGTATTTATGAAGGTAACAGATATCAAGACCTTTGTGGTCGACTGCTTTCGCACCAACTGGGTGTTTGTGAAGGTTTACACCGACGAGGGCATCGACGGTGTGGGAGAAGGAACTCTTGAATATAAAGAAAAAGCTCTGGTTGGAGCCATTGAGCATATCAAAAGCTATCTTGTGGGAAAAGACCCACGACAGATTGAAAAGCACTATCATGACATCTACCGCGATGCCTATTGGCGCGGCGGCGCGGTGTTGATGAGTGCCCTTTCGGCGGTGGAAATGGCACTTTGGGATATACTTGGGAAATCTCTCGGTGTACCCGTTTATCAGCTTCTCGGTGGCAAGGTGAACGAGGATTGCCGCATCTATGTCAACGGTTGGTTTGCAGGTGCGAAGGAGCCCGAGGAGTTTGGCAAAAAGGCAAAGGAGGCGGTCAAGCGCGGTATAACTGCGATGAAATGGGACCCCTTTGGCAAGAGCTATCTGCAAATTTCCAATCAGGACCTCGACAAAGCTCTCCGCTGCATTGCGGCAGTTCGCGATGCGGTTGGAGATCAGGTTGATCTTCTGATCGAGGCTCACGGACGCTTTGACGTTCCAACGGGAATTAAAATCGCACAAGAGGTGGCGCAGTTTAAGCCCATGTTCCTCGAGGAGCCCGTGCCGCCCAACAATATAGAGGCTCTTGAGGCAGTGCGCGCAAAATCCCCTGTTGCGATCTCGGCAGGAGAGCGGCTCTACACACGTTTTGATTACAATGAGCTGTTCCGTCGCCGTGCTTGCGATTACATTCAGCCCGATATCTCCCATGCGGGAGGCATTATGGAGCTCAAAAAGATCGCGGCGATCGCCGAGGCGAATTATATTCCCTTCGCGCCCCATAACCCATCGGGACCCATTGCAAATGCCGCGACCTTACAGCTTGCGGCTTGCTGCCCGAATTTCTGTATACTTGAGATCATGTACAGCGACGTGGATTGGCGTCGGGACGTGACCGATGAAAGCCTCATTTACGAGAGCGGTCGCATCAAGATTGGAGACAGACCCGGACTTGGCATTGAACTCAACGAGGAGGCGTGCCTTGTGCATCCTTACGTGGAACACAATCTCCGTCACTACACGGGGGCTCTGACCGATATCAGACCTGCAAAAACCGAGTTTTATTTTTGAGGTGTGCTATGAAAACTGTACTTATCACAGGCGCCTGCATCAACACGGGTGTTGCAATTGTGGAAAAATTCGCCTCCGAGGGATATAACGTAATTTTTACGGGACGAAACTCGGAAAAAGTACACGCGGCGGAAAAAGAATACAAAGCAAAATTTCCCGGCGTGCAAATAATTGGTTACCACATCGACTCACTCCTTGACGAGCGAACGGTGGACGAGGAGTCCGCAAAGAAAATGTTTGCCGACATTGACGCACAGGGACTTTTCGTGGATACCCTCGTGCTCAACGCAGCCGATCAGGGGCTTGGGCAGAAGATATTTGAAAATCCTCTGACCGATTTTATGAAGGTCATCAACACCAACGTGGTTTGGAATTACTGCCTTTCGGAGCAGGCGGCGCGGCGCATGAAGGAGCATGGCGGCGGCAACATCGTGTTCGTCAATTCCAACACCGCCTACCGTGCAATCCCCGATCGCGTGGCATACGTTGCATCAAAGGGGGGACAGCTTGGGCTCATGCGCGCGCTGGCGCTTGACCTCGGGAAATACGGCATTCGCGTCAATGCGGTGCTCCCCGGCATGATCAGGACCGACCGTTGGGAGAAAAATCCCGAGTTCTATGCAAACGTACCGTCGCGCTACACGCCGATCGGCGACGTGGCGGTTGGCGAGGATATTGCCGATGCGGTATACTATTTCGCTGCGCATGCAAGGAACACCACAGGCGCCGAGCTTGTGGTCGACGGAGGAAATACAATCCAGCTCTATCCCATCATACCGAATGATTGAAAGCAAAAAAAGGGGCTGCGTCATTGGCGCAGCCCCTGCGCAAAAAAGCCGACGGTAGGCTTTTTTGACGCGCGTTATTTGCGTTTTTTGCTCGTGAAACGAGCAAAAATGATGGTGTTTAGCCATCAAGCAAAAAAGACGGGGGTTATTGAATCAGAATTTTTTATCTCTTAAGATGTTCATTTTCTTGCCAACACGCTTTTCTTACGTAAACAGATTATCAAACAGACGGTCCATAAAATCGGAGGCAAACACAGAAACGCATTCAGCATGAAAGAAAAAACATTGCTGGAAAGACCGATATCGAATGTGTTATTGTACTTTATGTAACTGAAATAACCAAGAATTGATGATGATACATAAAAAGACTTGCTATTCATTTTGAGGTTATTGGCATCTACCTTTGTATTATGCCAAATCGAAATCTTCGATTGATATCTTACAGCCCCCGATAAAGTAATATTAGAAGTTCCGCTACAACATAAGATCAATTCATCGGTATCGATGTCATATATATTTGCATCGGTCCCTTCGTATGAAAAATCCACATACATTCTGTTACATTTGGGTGCTTGATAATCAAGAATGATCTTACTATCAACAAACAGCGTGGATATCGGTGCATATACAGTAACTTCAAATTTATCAAAATCAACATATAATCCCGCATCAAAATCATACTCTACATCATCAACATGGACAGGAACGTAACAATCATCTGTAAACGTAATAACTAACACACTACCAACCGTATCATCAGCGGTAGCAATTTTTAGTTTATCAAAGACATCAGAATTTGTTGTGATCTCAACACGGTACTCTGCGCTATCTACTATTTTTAAGACGGGAGTTGCATTAAGCATTCCCGTTTTCTTGGAAAAATTTGTGAGCGAATCAATGTCATTAAGAAAATCGAGTCTATCGAAAGCATCAAACTTAAACTCCTTTGTTGCAATCTCTCCGTTAAATGTTTCGACGGCATACTCGGGATCAAGACTTTCATCACGCGTAAGGAATCAAAATTCATCCTCGTCAATAGGTGTTTGAGAGAAGTTCCCATCGCCCACAGGATAAAGCGTGTATTCCCATGTATATTCTGCGAAGTCCAGAAATTCATCATCCTTTGCATAACCTGTGTGCTTGCCGAAAAGGTGCTTGTATCCATACCAAGTGCTACCGGATGCAAAATAAACTTGCAAGTATTCACACGGCACACCTACGGTTACTGTTTCACCTGCTCTCACATAAAAGCTCAGCCTTTCAGCGCCTGATCTCGTTTTCAACTTCACAACGCAGGATGCTCCGCGCGATGCAGTTATGGTAAGTTCCGACTCGCCATAGACTTCGATACCAGACAGAATCTCACCGCTTTTCGGCTCTGCAACGGGAGTAAGGTCTGAATCCTCGGAAAGATTAACTATGATAACGATGGCGATAATGGCAATGATAACTCCATAGACAATGAGTTTTTGCCTTGTGGATGGCGGTTTTCCTTGTGTGGCGTATCTATAAACCATATCTTCTCCTTGACTAGTTTATTTTGTTTTTATATATTTGTTGTATTTGGTGACAGCTTCCTCGTAAGTCATTTTATTGTGTTGTGCTAGCAATGCTAGAATATTGTTTACTGTCGGTTTATTTATTTCTTTCGTTAGTACAGCGATATCATCTTCTATGGCATCTATTTGCTTCGAATATATAGCACTCGTTTCTTTATACTCATCTTCTAATTTCTGCTCAGCCCTTTTATACGGTCCATCTCCCTTTCCAAATCCCATGCTCGCCATTTTTTCCGGGAGAGCTTGCAATTCTCTTTGATATTGACCATAAGCTTCGCTCGCAAGTTTTCGCACCTCCGACAGTTCACTATTAAGATCGCTCAGTTGTATAGAAAGCCCTAACAGATAGTTCGATTCCTCCATTGCGTATAGCTGCTGGAATATTTGTTTGTTCAATTCTTCTAAAGCCTCTAAATATTCATCCAAACTAGTTTCTGTTGTAGACTCAATCTCGGTAAACGATTCTAATTCGGCGGTAGTATCGAGCACAATATCATTGGACGTATCGGTGGCATCGGTGGCAGCAGTAGCCGTAGACTCCTCTTGCTCTTTGGTACTAACCTCGAAATCAAATTGAAAATACTCGCTAATATCACATGAGGCAAGACACGAACACATTAAGGATATCGACAGTATAATTAAAATCAATCTCTTCATGATTTTTCACTTTCACATTTTTGCCTGCCGGCATTTAATACATATTTGAAGTCACTCCGAGGGCGTTGTTTGTGTGACGCTTCTCTCCGCTCTTCCCTTATTTACCCTTATCACCCAAGCACGATTATTAATATAATAATTTTACCATAAAATGTATATATTTTAAATCCGCAATTTTCACAAAAATCTATCTTGAGCACTGTATATATTGCGCAGTTCAAATTCAGTGCTGACAAAATAGCTGATGCCATCGCAAAGGCGATCGGGAAATAAGGGAAAGCCCAAGAGCGATGAGGCTCTTGGGCTTTTGATTATGTACTTTTTCAATGACGAGCTTATCACACGCCGCAAGGAATATCTACGGCAGGACGGCTTGAAAACAAGCCGTCCCCTTTTTGGAGTGTATTTGGTTATTTTTGCAACCTTCTCGCCTTATCAAACGCGGGATTGATGGCGTAAAAATTCTTGCTGTCAAGATGCTCCTGCGTGATGCGAAGGGCGTCGGCGAAGCGTTGATAGTGCACGACCTCGCGCTCGCGCAGATATTTGATGGGATCGCGCACGTCGGGATCATCGCAAAGGCGCAGAATGTTGTCGTAGGTCACGCGCGCCTTCTGCTCTGCCGCCAGGTCCTCGTTGAGGTCTGCGATTACGTCGCCCTTGATGCCAACGTATTTCATGTCCATCGGAACACCGGATGCGGCAACGGGATAGATGCCCGTGGTGTGGTCGACAAAATAGGTGGCAAATGGGCTATTGGCAATCTCCTCCTCCTTGAGGTTTCGCGTCAGCTGATAGAGGATCGCAGCCACCATCTCCAGATGCGCGAGCTCCTCGGTGCCTACTTGACATTTAAAATTGTTTATGATATAATAAGGGAAACAATCTTAAAAGGAGTAATCACCTATGGAAATCATCAAAAACTACCGAGATATACTTGAAATCCTTTATAAATTCTTCCCGAGAATGTCAAAAGCTCAATTAAAGAAAGTAACCGAAATTGAGGACGATTACCTTTTAACAATTTACCTTATCTCTGCATATAATGTGTTTGAAGTAACACGGCATATGGAGAGAAGCTATATGATAACAAATCCAGATGCCCTAATAATTACAGCGGTTGAAGTACAAGAATTGCTGAAAACTGTTAAGGCATATGCAAAGGATGTTATTATCGAAAAGACGGAAATAAAAGCTATTGATTTAGAAAACAAAAAGGAAAATAAAAATGGGTGAATTAAAAGTTATCAAACCTAAAGAACGCCCCTTAAAGATTGACGATGATGGCTCATATAGAGTTTGTGCCTATTGCCGAGTGTCAACAGATTTGGAACAAATTAATTCATTGCAATCTCAAATTGAATTTTTCGAAGATTATTTTGAGGATTATCCAAATTGGACAAAAGTAGATATATTTGCGGATGAAGGCATTAGTGGTACATCATTAAACAAAAGAGATGAATTTAATAGAATGTACTCTATGGCAATAAGCGGAAAAATTGACATCATCTTAACCAAAGAGGTATCGAGATTTTCAAGAAACATTCAAGATTTTTTGAATATTATAAAGGAGCTATCGGCACATAATGTTTATGTATATTTTCTTTCCGACAACCTCTATACAGAACGCCCCGAGGATATTCCTACCCTAACGGATTTAATTTATAAAGCTCAATTGGAGAGTGAAAAAACATCTCGCCGTGTACAATGGGGACAAGAACGCAAAATGCGTAAAGGTGTTGTTTTTGGTCGCAAAGAAATGTATGCATATAGAATCGTCAAAGACGAATCTGGCAAACAGCACTTTGCTATTGTTGAAGATGAAGCGGACGTAGTCCGCGCCATCTTCAATTGGTTTGCTTCGGGTGATGGAACGCATACTATTGCGAGGCGATTAGAACAACAAGGCAAGAAAACACAACGCTATAAAAACGGATGGACTAACACGGTCATTCTTCGCATTCTTCGTAATGAAAAATATGTGGGTGATTTGCTTCAGGGTAAAACATATACCGAAAACGCTCTTTCACACAAAAAGCTGTATAATCGTGGTGATAGGAATATGTATTACATTAAAGACCATCACCCCGATGAAGCAATTATTGATCGAGAGCTATGGGATAGAGTTCAAAGACTGCTTGAAGAAAAAGCCCCCTCGGAAGAAATTAAGGCTAAACATTCTAATCGATATTGGACTTCGGGCAAAATATATTGTGGCTTATGTGGTGGTCGATATGTAAGCTATCGAAAAAAGCAAAAGAACACCGCCTATAAGGCGTGGGTTTGCTTTGAAAATCATGCCAGAGGACAATACAAGCAAGTAACGCTTGATACCGGAGAAATTACTTATGTCGGGTGTAATGCTCTACGTGTGAATGATAGAGTGCTTAAAAACGCTTTGTTTGACCTCATAACAGAGGTTATTAAACCTCAAAAGGAGAGCATTATTGCATCTATTAAGGCTGAATTGGTAAAAGAACACAAACCACAAGACACGCAAAAAGAGATTGCCAAACTTCAAAAAGAAATTTTCGACCTTGATAATAAAATTCAAAATTGGTTTGAGCAAAAGGTAGAAGCGGAAAGTCAAGACGATAAAGAACGATTTAAGCGAATGATAGACAAGCATAGCCAAAGACTTTCCGATATGCGTGAGCAACTTGCAGAACTTAAATCCAAAGGCGATTCCATTGATGATGCAACAACCCACATAAACGATTGCATCGCAGAATTGGAAAGGATTGTATCTTTGCAAGATGATGAAATCAATGAGGGATTGTATGAACGCATTACAAAAAAGATTGTGGTTTATCCTTTGAATGTGCTTGAATTACATCTTTCTTTCTTGACATCACCCATTCGTTTGCAATATCAAACAAGTGGTAAAGGTGATTATTACAAAACGATTTTTATCATTCTCAATCAAAACGAATTTGACGAGCTTATGAAAACCGCTCCACGTAATGAAATCGCAGATATATAGCAACCAAAGCAGATAGGGATTATTCTCTGTCTGCTTTTCTTACTGGTTCAACAAGGTGTTATAACGCACGAAGTGCGCCATAACACCTTGTTTCTTTTGCTCGAACATTTTTCTTTGATATCACAAAGCGATAGCTCTATAATACTGCTACAAGGTGGTGATTTTATGCCGTTCAAGTAGTAGAACAAAAAATTCGCAGGGGTCGAACACTTTTTAATTATGACCATTTTCGACGCTTGCATATAATTTAAAAACAAAACAAATGAATCATTTTGTTTTGAGCTCACCTCGTATAGAGGTGTCTAACCAGTATGGAAAGTAAGCACACATTGTTAGGGTAAAGGAGTTGCATATCATCTTACGTATCTGCTCTGTAAGAGCTGTCTTTCCACCAGTAAAAGAAACGCACACGCTATAAAGTGATGTGTACCGACCAAAAATTTTAATATAAGGAGATCTTACAATTTTATGATTAACAATTTTATTAGTAACAAAGATTTAAGCTTTATGGAAGCGTACCATAAAGAAACATTAGGTAAAGCTATGGCACACACCTTTCCGTATTATCGTTATACGCAAGAGGAAATAAACGCCTATAACCTCGTTAACATTGCTGGACTCTGTATTTTTATATCCGAGAAATCGGTATTATATAAAGCAGATCGATTGGTTTTAGCTAAATTTCCTCACGTTATTGTATATCCCGAAGGCTTTTATGACACCAAGTCTTGCAAATTTTACAATGCAATCAATGGCTTGAAAGCATTCTTTGGATTTGGTTTTCTCCAAGCCTGCTATATCATTAAACGCTATTATGAAAGTGATACCATTCTCCATATGGATGATTATATTAAGGCAAACTATCCTTTAGCATATGATACTTGTTTGGCGTTTGACTTTAACCTAAATTATCTGCTTAAACAAAATTTGCTTGTCAGAAACGGCAACAATTCTCTTGCTATGGTATTTAGCGTACTGCATAACCGTATGGGGATTGACCGTGAGGTTATACAAAAGTTCCTTCATAGCAAAAAACTTATTGTAAACGAACGCTTTGATTTATGCTTTTTAGAGTATGAAAACGGAAACGTTATCACATCGATAAAGAAGCTTCAAAGCCAAAACCATATGGCTATTGAGGTTTTAACAGTAAAGCGTAACACTACGTTTACTTGGGTAGATGAAGAAGCGAGCAGTTATTATAATGTCTATATCTTTGAAGATGTCTATCAAATTATGAGCTATCTTACCTTGATAAACAAAGGTCTTGTTCCAGAGCTTGAGCCAAACAGCATTATGCTTTCCTTGGGCGGTATGAGCTTTGATGCCCTCAAGAGCTATCTTAACGCACATAAAGAGGTTAAGGCGGTCTATGCTTGTCTGTCGAATACGATGCTCTCCATTGATACCCTTAAGGATATTCCATTCGATGCCGAAAAGGTTATCAATATGCAACCATATCTTAAAGAGTACACCGCCAAGCACGAGCTTGTTGAAACGTGGAGCGATATGCTCAAATTACATACTAAAAATGAAAAGGAGTAATACATCCAATGAAAAAATATATAAACAACCGCTTATACAATACTGACACGGCTTTTGAAATTGACACCTATGAAAATCATTACTATGATTTTGATTGTCGCTATGTCAAGGAAACACTATACCAAAAGCAAAACGGCGAGTTTTTCCTATTGGCACAAGGCGGCTCTTGGACGAAATACAGAAAACCTCGCAAACAAGGCGGTTTTAGCGGAGATACTGTTATTGTTCCATTAACCATTGATGAAGCAAAAGAATGGGTAAAAAATCATTTGAGTTCCGAAGCGTATATATTAACTTTTGGATTTGCAGTATGAAATTAAAATATTTCATTTTTCGACATTCTTTAGTTATAATTTCAAAATCGGTATTGTATAATACAATATAAGGTGGCACAAGCCATTACTTATTGCAAGGCTTTGAATACTGAAAGTTACTCAAAAAGCAGAAAGGTGGTACGCTATGTTGTTTTACGTTTGTTATCCTTTTTTCCTTTCTTTTTTAACATACAGCCGGTCTTTTCAGTATAGCGTATCATCCCCCGAAAGGGGGGAGCAGACCTGCAGAGGTCAATATGTAAGGTTTCCTAATATAATAGGGCGGTTCAATTTGTAAAGAATTGATCCGTCCTATTTACTTTTCGGGAAATGTATGGTATAATTATGTTGGTTAGGTATCTAATCGATAAACTTGAATTTACAGAGTGGATGAAACACAAAGGGAGACGGAAAAAATATGATTGAACAAATTTTTAAATTAACACAAGGAAATGAAAAAACAGTTGAAAAGGTAATTATTGATGAAAATATACACTATATGCATATGATTTTGAATAAGGGTGAATGTCTGCCGGAGCATTTTTCAAATGCAAAAAATGTGTATATTACAGTTGTTCGCGGAACATTATCAGCGACTTTGAATGAACAGGAAACACATGAATATCAGGCAGGAACAGTATTAAAAGTTCCATTCCATACAAAAATGAACTTAAAAAATGTTTCTGAAGAAACGCTGGAGTTTATTGTTGTTAAAGCACCGGCGCCAAACTGCTAAATTCCAATTTACTCGAACAGATAATATAATAACATATAGCCACGGCTCACAGCGAGCTGTGGCTTTTCTATTTATACAAACTTCTAATTAACGAAAAAAGTCGCCGCTTGCGGCGCACGCCGTAAAGCGACGGCTTTTTCTTTCGCACAAAACTAATATATACGTTTTATCATGGTGTTTCGGGTTGCTTTTTGCTCGAACACTTTTTTTCTATGACGCTTTTTTTATCTCACTATAATACCGATGGAGCTTGAAAAAGACAAGCTACTATTTGATAAAGGTGAGGTAAAATACTCATGAAAACAGTTGATAAAGATTCATTGAAAAGCGTAACGGCTATTGATTTGTTCTGCGGAGTCGGGGGATTCCACTATGGAATAGCGAGCTTCGGGGGTAAGGTTGTGTTTGCATCCGAGGCTGACAAAAAGACAGCGAACATCTATGCACAGAATTTTGATTTTGTTCCCAACGGTGATATTACAACCATTGATGAAACCACTATCCCCGACCACGATATTCTGTGTGCTGGATTTCCGTGTCAGCCGTTCTCGATCTCTGGAAAACAGCAAGGCTTTGAAGATACAAGAGGAACGTTATTTTTCGACATTGCAAGAATTGCCAAGGCGAAGCAACCCAAAATTCTATTTCTTGAAAACGTGTATCAGTTAGAAGCTCACGATTCGGGAAAAACGTTTTCCGTCATTACAAACACTTTGGATAGTATCGGCTATGATGTTTATTATAAGATTATGAACTCTGCGGATTATGGATTCCCACAGAGTCGCAAAAGAATTTACATAGTCTGCTTTAGAAAAGATATGGGCATTACAAGCTTTGAGTTTCCTTTTCCAAGTGATGATGTGAAGCACAAATACGTAAAAGATATTATCTGTAAAAAGGGTGTGGAGCATTACGTTATTAACAGAAGCGACATTACAATAACTGCAGATGATTCCGCTGCGGAATGCACAGACAAGCCTTTTCGTATTGGTGCGGTTGCAAAAGGCAGACAAGGGGAACGCATTTATTCACCAAAGGGTAAGGCAATCACGCTGACCGCAAACGGCGGCGGTATCGGCGGCAAATGCGGTCTTTATAAAATAGACGGCAAGATCAGAAAGCTCACGCCACGTGAGTGTGCAAGGTTGCAGGGATTCCCAGAATCTTTTAAGATTCCAACGAGCAACAATCTTGCTTATAGCACGTTTGGCAATGCCGTAGACGTGTGTATGGTTCAACTTGTCTTACAAGAAATAGCGAGCAACGCAGATATAATGAAACACTTGAAAAACACATAATTTTTCCCTTACTGGCGAAAAAAGTCGCATCTTGAGTTATAAGATGCGGCTTTTTTTACTACAGTACAATATAGCGTAAACACGCAGATTATGTAAGGACAGAAGAATTTTGAAAGGAGTGAAATAAGCAAGTGGTTACAAGAGATTTTGTTGCTTTTTTGTACGATAAAAAGTATATCAAAAAGTACATAAAAAAGTAGCAAAATCAAAGGCAAAAACCATAAAGATAGCAAGTAAGCGAGCAGCATTGTTCTGTATTTACTTGCTCATTTATAGGTTTTTGAGTGAGAAGAAACAGTCGCACCGAGCAACGCGAGGTGCGCAAGGTTTCTTCTCACAAAATGGAATGGATTTTGCAAAGTCAAAATCCTACCGCAAACGGAAGATTTTTTTGATAAAAAATCAACCAAATTTTCAAACGGGGTAGCCATTCTCCCCTAATAGATGGTTATAGGTTTAACACGAAAGAAAGGATTACAATTATGAAACTTTGGACTAAAGAAATTGAGCAGAAAGCAAAAACAAAAGAATACTCTATCGAAGCTCAAGATGGCAAAGGCTTGGACGCGAAAATACTGGTAAAATACTTTAACCCCTATGGTGCAGGAACATGGTTAATTGTGAACGCAGTTAAGCAAGAGGACGATGATTGGTTGCTCTTTGGTTATTGTCACATTTTCGAATGGGAGTGGGGGTATGTGTTGCTTTCGGAACTACAGAATACCAAAGTAAAATTGTTTGGTTATAGTTTCCCACTTGAACGCGATTTGTATGTCAAGGAGGGGGCAACCGTCAAAGACTTGATATAGGAGGTGATTGTTATAGCAAGGAACAAGAAAAACATTACTATGCAACTCCATGAAAGAGTTGATAGTCTGCTACGTATAGGAGAAAAGAAAGTCAAAGAAAAGAATGTAGGACAACCCTTCTATAACCCAAACAGAGCCGAGGGAATTCATTCCATCGGCTCTGCCCGGCAGAAGCTGTACGTGGCACAGTAAAGCGTTTAAGCGAGGTCTGTAAGTCAATGGGGGTTAAGTCCATTGACACCATAGACAAGCGTATTTTAGATGCATATATGGAGCGTTACAAGGATGCCTCGATATTCACCGTAAAACGCGAAGTCAGCTCTTTGAACAAAATTTTCTCCAGCAATTATAGCTCTGCTGACTTCGGCTTTCACCAAAAACGAAGCCTTGATTCCGTTTGGCATAATCGTGGCGAATTACCTAAAACAAGCACATCTCACCTTGAACGCAATCAATTAGCTCTGGATTTTATTAGAGCTACGGGAGCACGCAGATGTAGCTTTGAAAGGGGCAACATTTGTGCCAAGAACTTTGTATGGAGTAGGGATGGAAAAGAATGTGTAGGGGTTATCCTAAAGGAAAAGAACGGTTTAACAAGAACCGCTTTGATCATCCCATCCGAAAGAGAATGGATAAGCAATCTTGTCCGAAACGCATCATCACCCACCGAGGTTTTAATACCCGAACCAGACCGACACGCAGGCACTCATAGATGTCGCTCCGAGTATTGCAACACTCTTATGGAATGCTTTGCACGCTATAGGGAAAACGGCAATACATATGATCCATATGACGGTCGCAAATTTGAACTATATATCGATCGTGAAAAGTACGATAGGGTGTTGGCACATTCCCCAGAGTATACCAAAGGGCATCCAACCGCAGATTTACTTGCGACCAGTTTCTCCATGGGGCATGGACGGATCAGCGTTCTATGGTCATATTTGAGGTGATTTTAGAGCCTTTATTATAATACACAATTTTAATCTTCTGTGCCCACATCGGTCAGAATGCCCGTCACCTGACCGTAGGGCATGGCATAGCGCTGATTGAGATAGCGCATGGAAGCAGCGAGCTCACCGTCGGGTCCACCGAGCTGGCTGATGATGATCTGCGCCAGCTTGGGATTGGGCGTTTTGATCTTTACGGGATACTGCAATTTTTTCTCATAGGTCCACATGTTGCGTCTCTCCTCTCACTTCACGTTTGCCTCGGGCTCCCAAGGCCAGGGTCCCTCCACCCAATCCCAGGACGTGCGGCTTCGGTTGCCGTACATGGTGACGGGGGTGCAATTCTTTTCATAGCGCTCGAGGAGGGTACGGCGCAGCTCGATCAGGTGATGATAATAGTCGAGCGCCTGTGCGTGCTCGGGATAGGCGTCGAGATAGAGCACCGTTTCCTGCAGGGCAAAGTCGATCGCCTGCAGCTCAAGTGCATCTCGACGGCATCCGCCATTGTGTTGGTCATTCGGTTTATTCATGGCATATCTCCTCTCATTTGCTCGAGAGTTTCCCCTCCGCTTCGCCGTATTTTCTCCCTGCCTCAAAGGGAAGAAGCAAATCTGCAAAAAGCGTTCCATTTGCAAGCGCCGTTTGCGGCTCGAACAGATTTTGCCAGCACTGCCGTGGCGCGTACACCATTGCAAGCGAGGGCGCCTTCACGTAGAGCGGGCAATGCTCGCCGACAGCGCCCTGTCCCGCTCCGCGCGTTGTTCCGTCGCAAGCAGTTCGGTTTTGACTCGGGGCGGGGGGCAGAGGTCTGTCGGATACGTTCGGCATTGCGGGCAGACGGCTGATCACCGCGAGGTCATCACCGCCGAGCTCACCGCCGATCATGCGTCTTAGAAATTCGTCGTTGGACCGACGCACCGATGCGCGTCGATTTTGTTCGGAATACATGGTCTGACTCCTTTCGTTCCTTTCATTCGATCATACACCGACCCGTCTTTTCTGCACGGCTCGGCTATTTTCAGTTTATGCTATTCGGTCGAATTTTGTCCTTTTCTGTTATATTTTAGAATAAGACTAAATCTTATTATCTGTTTTATGATCATTTTGTTAAATTTGAGAACTTCATATTGCCATTTTTGTGTATGTTTTACATTGACATTTTGAAGTCTTTTATGATATAATTGAAACATAAGAAGCAAAAGAGAAAGGATCGACACATGCGCCATCTAAAAAGCAACCGAAGCATACTCCCCTATCTACTGCTGGGATTTTTGACGTTCGGCATTTATAATCTGTGGTATCTTCACCATTTCGTCAAGGACGTCAACGAGCTTTGCCGCGATGACGGAAAGCACTCGCCCGGTGTTCTTTGGCTTCTTCTGCTCTCCATTCTCACCTGCGGTCTTTACGGTCTCTTCTGGTGGTACCGCATCGCGGATATGCTCTCCACAGCACAACGAAAAAGAGGCTTTTCCTCCTCTGTCAGCGGCGGCTACATTCTCGTTTGCATGGTGCTCGGAGCCTACCTTTGCGGTCTTGCTTCGTGGATCGCGCTCCACACGCTTTTTGAAGCTATGAACGAGCTTGCCACCGACTATAACAACAAGCTCGATAGCCATCCCGCCGATGTCGGTTCAACCAACTAATCCACCGAAAAGAGTCTCGCGCGTGCCTCTCACGCTCTGCCGAGACTCTTTTTCTTTTCCCTAAAAATCAATAAAACCGTTGACAAATCAAAAGGACTGTGATATAATATAGAATGAAGAAAAACAGTGACGAAGAACTCCGAAAAAGGAAGACTTACAGAGAGCGTTCGGGTGGTGAAAGAACGCAGTTGGTACTTTTTCTGTGGGATCCCTTCTGAGTTGATGCGCTGAACAGTTCAGTAGGCGCGTTCGTATGGCTGCGTTAAAGCATGGGAGGTTTCTGCCTCCGAAAGTGCGTCGGCATCAGTCGACGAATATGAGTGGTACCGCGGAGCATTCCGTCTCATAGCATCTCTGCTATGGGGCGTTTTTTGTTTTCCGCCCCTAAAAAAATGAAAATGAAAAATACTTTTTCAGGAGATCATAAAAAATGGCAAAGGATTACACCAGCACACTCAATCTCCCCACAACGGAGTTCCCCATGCGTGCAAATCTGCCGCAGAGAGAACCCGATATGCTCAAATATTGGGACTCGATCGACCTCTACAACGCCATGCAGGAGAATGCGCAGGGCAAGCCGCTCTACCTCCTCCACGATGGCCCTCCCTTCTCCAATGGAAACATCCACATGGGAACGGCGCTCAACAAAATTCTCAAGGATTTTATCAACAAATCCAAGGGCATGATGGGTTATCGCGTGCCCTTCACCCCCGGTTGGGACAACCACGGCATGCCGATTGAGTCTGCAATCATCAAGAAGAATAAGCTCGATCGCAAAAAAATGTCGATTCCCGAATTCCGCACGGCTTGCCACAAGTTTGCCGAGGACTTCGTAAAGGTTCAGATGGGTCAGTTCGTTCGCCTCGGTGTCAGCGGCGACTGGGAAAAGCCCTATCTGACGATGAACAAGGAGTTTGAGGCACGTGAGATTCGCGTGTTCGGCGAGATGTTCAAGAGATGCTATATCTACAAGGGTCTCAAGCCTGTTTACTGGTGCCCCAACGATGAAACGGCGCTGGCTGAGGCGGAAATCGAATATAAGACCGATAAATGTACCTCGATCTACGTAAAGTTTGCGCTCAAGGACGATCAGGGCAAGCTGGCAGGCGTTTGCGACACGGCAAAGACCTTCTTTATCATCTGGACCACCACCACTTGGACGCTGCCCGGAAACCAGGCAATCGCGCTCAACCCCGTGGAGGACTACGCGATTGTGAAGGCAGCAAACGGCGAATACTACGTGGTTGCCGAGGCACTCGTTGCCACAACGATGGCAGAGGGTGGCGTTGAGGACTACGAGGTGGTTGCTACCCGCAAGGGACGTGACTTTGAATATATGACGGCTCAGCACCCCTTCCTCGACCGCGACAGTCTGCTCGTTTGTGCCGACTACGTTACGATGGATAGCGGTACGGGCTGCGTACACACGGCAGGCGGCTTCGGTGCGGACGATAACGTCACCTGCCGTCGCTACGGACTTCCTCCCCTCGTTCCCGTGGATGACCGCGGATTCCAGACCGAGGAGGCAGGCAAATTTGCAGGTCTGCGCTACGATGCCTCCAACGAGGCGATCCTCGCAGATATGAAGGAAACCGGTGCACTCTTCGCATCGAAGGAATTTGAGCACGAATACCCGCACTGCTGGAGATGCAAGCAGCCGATCATCTTCCGCGCAACCCCGCAGTGGTTCTGCTCGGTTGACGCCTTCAAGGATCAGGCAGTTGCGGCATGCGACAAGGTTACTTGGATGCCCGATTGGGGCGGCGAGCGTATGAAGCAGATGATTCGCGAGCGCGCTGATTGGTGCATCTCGCGTCAGCGCCATTGGGGTCTGCCGATTCCCGTGTTCTACTGCGACGATTGCAAGAAGCCGATCTGCAACGACGAGACCATCGACCGCGTTTCCAAAATCTTTGCCGAAACCGGCTCGAACACCTGGTATGAAAAGACTGCGGCAGAGCTCCTGCCCGACGGATTCGTTTGCCCACACTGCGGCGGCAAGCACTTTACGCAGGAAACCGACACGCTTGACGGTTGGTTTGACTCGGGCTCGACGCATTTCTCGGTTCTCGAGAACAACGCCGATCTCAATTGGCCCGCAGACCTCTATCTTGAGGGTGCAGACCAATATCGCGGCTGGTTCCAATCCTCGCTGCTCACCGCCGTAGGTGCGCGCGGAGAGGCACAGGCGCCCTATAAGGCTGTTCTCACCCACGGTTGGGTTGTGGACGGCGAAGGTCGCGCAATGCACAAGTCGCTTGGAAACGGCGTGGATCCGCTTGATATGATCAAGAAATACGGTGCCGATCTCGTTCGTCTGTGGGCAGCGTCCGCCGACTACCGCGTGGACGTGCGCGTTTCCGAGGCGATCTTCAAGCAGCTTTCGGATGCCTACCGCAAGATTCGTAACACCGTTCGTATTCTGATTGCCGACCTGAACGATTTTGATCCCAACAAGGATGCTCTGCCCTTTGACGAGCTCTATGAGATCGACCGCTGGATCATCGCTGCAATGAACGATCTGACACGCGACGTGCGTGCGTCCTACGAAACCTTTGAATTCCATCCGATCGCACATAGCATCGGCAATTTCTGCACCACCGAGCTCTCCAAGCTCTATATCGACATCACCAAGGACCGCGTTTACACCGAAAAGGCAGACAGCAAAGCGCGCCGCAGTGCGCAAACCGCGATGTATTTCGTCCTTTCGGGGCTGGTGCGTCTGCTGGCGCCGATTCTCGCATTCACCGCAGAGGAGATGTGGCAGTCAATTCCGCATGTGGAATCCGACCTCACCAAGAGCGTATTCCTCAACGAGATGCCCACCTATGACGATGCACTCACCTTCCCCGAGGTCACCGCACGCTGGAACCGTCTGTTCGAGATGCGCGATGACGTGATGAAGGCGCTCGAAATCGCACGTGCCGACAAGCTGGTTGGTAAGTCGCTCGAGGCTAAGGTCACGCTCTACACCAAGGACGCCGACATGCTGGCTATGCTGAACGACTTTGGCTCCGAGCTGAACACGGTATTCATCGTTTCGGGTGTCAAGGTTGTGGACGGCGACGCGCCCGCAGGTGCTCACACCGAGGGACTTTCGGGTGTTGGCGTTCTGGTTGAGCCTGCCGACGGCTGCAAGTGCGACCGCTGCTGGAGCTACTCCACCAAGGGCGAGCAAACCGAGGATGGCGGCTTCCTCTGCGAACGCTGCAAAGCAATTCTGATGTAACAAAAGAACACGGGGAAGCGCTTTTTGAAAAGCGCTCCCCCGTCCCACTCTCAAGGCAATTGAAAATTACCTCGGAAAGGAGCCTTTATGATTTTGCTTCTTGCAATTATTGTGGGCGCGGTTGCACTCGACCAGCTGACAAAATGGCTGACGGTGGTCTATCTGGATTATCAGCAGTCCTTTCCTCTCTGGCAGGACGTCCTGCATCTGACGCACCACAGAAATGAGGGCGCGGCATTTGGCATGCTCAGTGATCACCGCTGGGTCTTTATGGTCTTTTCCTCTGTTGCCATTGTTGCCCTTCTGGTCTATCTGTTCCGTTTCACCCCAAAGAGCCGCCTGGTGCGCATCTCGCTTGCCATGATTATTGGCGGCGGCATCGGCAATATGATTGACCGTCTCGCGCTCGGCTATGTGATCGACTTCATTGATTTCACGCTGATCGACTTTGCCATTTTCAACGTTGCCGACTCCTTTGTAACGGTTGGAGCCTTCCTGATCATGGGATACCTGATCTACGACATCATTCGGGAAGCACGGGAAAACAAAAAAGCGACGTCTGACGAAACCGACGGGCACAACGACGGCGAGTCCGATGAACCAACTGCGGTGAACGATGATGAATGAACACATCGACCGCGACTTGCCCCCGATCGTTTTGACCGTTGAGGCAGCGGATACAGGCTGTCGCATCGACCAATTTGCCGCACAGAAAACCGAGCTGACACGCTCGGCGGTGACACGGTTGATCGAGGACGGCGCACTAACTGTCAACCAAGTCAAAACCGATAAAAAATACCGCCTGCGTGTAGGTGATACGGTGGAAATCCGCATCCCCGAGCCCGAGCCCTGCGAGGCGCTCCCACAGAACATCCCACTCGACATTGTATTTGAGGACGATGATCTGATCGTAATCAATAAGCCCGTGGGCATGGTGGTGCATCCTGCCGCAGGAAATCCAGACGGCACACTTGTGAACGCCCTGCTCTATCATTGCGGCGCATCCCTCTCGGGTGTGGGCGGCGTAATTCGTCCCGGCATCGTGCATCGCATTGACAAGGACACCTCGGGGCTACTCGTGGTGGCGAAAAATGATCCCACACACCTCGCGCTTGCCGCCGATCTGAAGGGACACCACATCCGCCGCACCTATTATGCCATTGCGATTGGTAACTTCAAAGAAGATAGCGGAACGGTTGACGCGCCGATCGGTCGGCATCCCGTTGACCGCAAGCGCATGGCAGTGATCCGTAATGCTGAGCTTCGCTCGCGCGACGCCGTGACGCATTGGCAGGTCCTCGCGCGCGGAGAAAGCGACGGGCAATCCTTCACGTTCATCCGTTGCGAGCTTGAAACCGGCAGAACGCATCAGATTCGCGTGCACATGGCGTCGGTTGGGCATCCGCTTTTGGGCGACCCGATCTACGGCGGCGCGGGCACGAAATTTGAAGCGCGCCATCGCCGCTTGATCGAGGGGCAATGTCTGCATGCAGGCGAGCTGACCTTCAAGCATCCGCAAACGGGCGAGCAGGTTCACCTCTCTGCTCCCATGCCCGAGAGCATGCGCGAGACCGTTCGGATTCTGTTCGGTGGCGAGACTTCGGACGTCATTCCAACGGGGTCTGAATCATGAAAATTGCGATTTTAGGGTATAGCGGATCGGGAAAATCAACGCTGGCAAGCTTTCTGGGCAAGCGCTACGAATTGCCTGTTCTGCATCTCGATTCCATTCAGTTCCTACCGAAATGGGAAATTCGTGACAAAGACGAGCGCGCTGCGCTTTACGGTCAATTTCTCGAGGAGCACGCCAACGGTTGGGTGATCGACGGCAACTACACGGCACTCGACTTCGATCAGCGCCTTGAGGAGGCGGATGTGATCCTGCTTCTGCTCTTTCCCGCCCTGCGTTGTCTGTGGCGCTGCTTCAAGCGCTATCGGGCAAACCGCAACCGCGTGCGCGAGAGTATGGCAGAGGGCTGCGAGGAAAAGCTCGATGCAGAATTTATCCGTTGGATCCTTTGGGAGTCCCGCACCGCCCGGCACCGCACTCGCTATCACGCAATTATCGAGCGCTATCCCGAAAAGGTGACGGTGCTCAAATCCCAGCAACAGATCGACCGCTATATGAAAATGATATAACAAAAACACCACCTATTCAACAGCGTGACACTCTTAACGGAGCTTCACCTGATCGGGTAGGTGGTGTTTTGTTATATAATTGTCCTGCGCAACAGGCCCTCGGAGCTATATTGCGTAAAATTGAATCAAAAGGGTATTTCGTACAATCCACCCAAAAAGCTGAGTCAGTCCAAACATCCCAAGATGAATCATCCAAAAGCTCCAGCGCCTCGCCCCCAAATAATGCCACGATGGCGCCGCATGTGCCATCGCGAATCCCGAAAGCGTTAAAACGGGAAGCTGCAGCATCAAGAAAAACAGGACGTTCATATATGCCAAAAAGGTGATGAGAAACCAGTAATAATAAAACGGCGCGCCGATCATCAAAGCTACTCGGATCAGATCCGCATACGGCGGCTTGTATTCTTCGCCCTGATCCCTCAAAATATCCTTTCGGATCTCAAGCTTCAGGAGCATTTGACTTCCCTGCTGACTGATCAACAAGAAAGCAAGGAGCAACCACCAAAAAAAGAGGACAAAGCAGATTTGATTGTTTTGGAACAAGCCGAACCAGCCAACGATGCCGATCATCAGAGCAAACGTGACGTAAATAACAGTAGCTTTTCTTTTTACCCGTTTCAAATACAAGTCATCCTCCTCCCCTCTGTGAGCGCAATCGAACCCAAAAATAAGGTTCTTCCGATTTTCATTATAACATAAAAAGTGAGTTCTGTCAATGAATTATCAAATAATTAAAATCAAGAAATAAAAAAACAACGGAATATTTGTTCAATAAACCGTTGTTTTTTTGTAAATATCATAATAAATAATTAACAAAAACAGGGTGTTGCAAACACAAGCTTTTTGCATCTGCAACACCCCATATTTAGTTCTGCAACGCTGAATTATTCAGCAGCTTCCTCGGTCTTCTTGCTTGCCTTCTTCTTGGGAGCCTCTTCTGCGGGCTTCTCAGCGGCAACGGGAGTCTCAACGAGCAGCTTTACGATTGCCATCTCTGCGGCATCGCCTCTGCGGGGACCCATCTTGAAGATCTGCGTGTAACCACCCTGACGCTCTGCGTAGGTGGGAGCGATTTCGCTGAACAGCTTGGTTACAACGTCCTCTTTGGTGATATAAGCCAAAGCAGCACGGCGGCTTGCCAGCGTGTTCTTCTTACCGAGTGTAATCATTTTCTCTGCCATGGAACGAACTTCCTTCGCTCTGGTGAGCGTGGTCTCGATCTGTCCGTTCTCAAGCAGTAAGGTAACCATTCCGCGCAGCATAGCGTTTCTGTGAGCGGTAGGTCTGCCGAGTTTTCTGGTTCCGGGCATTTCTATTCCCTCCTTCTGTTGTTTACGAATCGTTTTTTAGTTCTGAATTTGGTAGAGTCGGGGAAAGAGGATTATTCCTCTTCCTTCTTGAGCTCCAGACCAAGCGAGTGGAGCTTCTGGATGACTTCCTCCAGCGACTTCTTACCGAGGTTACGAACCTTGATCATATCCTCTTCCGTGCGGTTGATCAGATCCTCAACCGTGTCAATGCCTGCGCGCTTCAAGCAGTTGAAGCTACGTACAGACATGTCAAGTTCCTCAATGGTCATCTCAAGGACTTTCTCCTTGATGGTCTCTTCTCTTTCAACCATAATCTCTGCCTTCTTTGCTTCATCAGACAAATCCACAAACAAGTTGAGATGCTCGTTGAGAATCTTGGCGCCAAGGGAAATTGCTTCCTTTGCGGAAATCGTTCCGTTTGTCAGAATTTCCAGAGTCAGTTTATCGTAGTCCGTAATGTTACCGACACGCGTATTGTCCACCGTGTAGTTTACGTTGTAAACAGGGGTGTAGATCGAGTCGGTGTAGATCGTTCCGATGGGAGCCGAAGCTGCCGCACCGAGAACCTGGGTGTGCAATTGCTTGTTTCTCTCCTGCGATACATATCCGCGACCTGCAGCGAAGGTCAATTCCATATAGAATCTCTCATTCTCGCCAACCGTTGCGATATGATGATCGGGATTCAGGATTTCAACGTCGGAATCCTGCTTGATATCACCTGCGGTAACGTTCTTCTCGCCCGTTACGTCAATGATAACGGTCTTGGGGCCGGCGCAGTGAAGCTTTGCCGTGATGCCCTTTACGTTCAGCACGATTTCGGTCACGTCCTCGGTGACACCGGGGATGCTCGAGAACTCATGGAGAACACCGTCGATCTTGATATTGGTAACCGCAACGCCGGGAAGCGAGCTGAGCAGAACTCTGCGCAGAGAGTTTCCGAGCGTGATACCGTATCCGCGCTCAAGGGGCTCCACGATAAAGGTACCGTGAACTCCGTCCTCACTCAGATCAACCGTTGTGATATTCGGCTTTTCAATCTCAATCATTCCAAATAAACCTCCTTCAAATCATAATAATGGGCTAACGGGGTATTTCGATGTGCTTTATGCCGCACACCGTACCATTTGCATAGCAAACGGTATTACTTGGAATAGAGCTCGACGATCAGCTGCTCGTTGAAATCGAAGTCAACGTCCTCACGTGCAGGCAGGGTGAGAACCTTTGCGGTCATTGCGTCTGCCTTAACCTCAAGCCACTTCGGAGCAGTCTTCGTTGCTGCTGCTTCTGCAAGAGCCTTGAACTTAACCGAATCACGGCTGGTTTCCTTCACTGCAACAACGTCACCAGCCTTTACGATCAGAGAAGGAATGTTAACCTTCTTGCCGTTGATGGTGAAGTGTCCGTGCAGAACGAGCTGACGAGCCTCCTTGTGAGAAGCGGCAAATCCCATTCTGTAAACAACGTTGTCGAAACGGCGCTCAAGCAGGCAGATCAGGTTTTCACCGGTCATACCCTCCTTGCGGGCTGCTTCCTCATAGTAGTTTACGAACTGTCTCTCGAGGACACCGTAGTATCTTCTCGTCTTCTGCTTTTCACGCATCTGCAGTCCGTACTCTCTCATCTTCTTGTTTGCTGCGCCATGCTGACCGGGAGCGGTGCTTCTGCGGTCGAGTGCGCACTTACCAGAGGTGCAACGCTCACCCTTCAGGTAAAGCTTGGTTCCCTCTCTACGGCAGAGTCTGCAAACAGGTCCTGTATATCTTGCCATTTTTCTATACCTCCACGAATAATTAAACGCGTCTGCGCTTAGGCGGTCTGCAACCGTTGTGCGGAACCGGGGTTACGTCCTTGATCATGGTGATCTGGAGTCCAACGGTCTCGAGTGCGCGGATCGCAGATTCTCTTCCGGAACCGGGGCCCTTTACGAAAACCTCAACGGTCTTCAGTCCGTGCTCCATTGCTGCCTTTGCAGCGGTCTCGGATGCAGACTGTGCTGCGAACGGAGTGGATTTTCTGGAGCCCTTGAAGCCCAGCTCGCCGGCAGATGCCCAGGAAATGGTATTGCCTTCTGCGTCAGAAATCGTTACGATCGTGTTGTTGAAGGTTGCCTGAATGTGAACGGCACCCTTTTCAATATTCTTTCTCTCGCGGCGTTTCTTGACAACTTTTCTTGCTGCTACTTTTGCCATCTTTATGCCACTCCTTTACTTCTTCTTGTTCGCAATGGTCTTTGCGGGACCCTTACGAGTTCTTGCATTGGTCTTGGTTCTTTGACCTCTAACGGGCAGACCCTTTCTGTGACGGATACCGCGATAGCAGTTGATCTCGATCATTCTCTTGATGTTCATTGCAACATCACGACGGAGATCACCCTCTACGGTGTAGGACTTTTCAATCTCGTCACGAAGCTTTGCTACTTCGTCCTCGGTCAGATCCTTTGCGCGGGTATCGGGATTGATACCGGTTGCTGCAAGGATGTCGTTAGCGCTCTTGCGGCCGATACCGTAAATGTAGGTAAGGGCGATTTCTACGCGCTTGTTGTTCGGAATATCAACACCAGCTATACGAGCCATTCTGTTTATTCACCTCTCTGTTGATTTTTCGGTTTAACTGCTTAACCCTGTCTCTGCTTGTGCTTGGGGTTCTCGCAGATAACCATTACTTTGCCTTTTCTCTTGATGATCTTGCATTTCTCGCAGATCTTCTTAACGGATGGTTTTACCTTCATTGTGCTACCATGCCTTTCTTGCTGTATTTGGATTCTGCATCTGCCAATCCTTATCGGATTGTGTTATTTTGCGCGCCAGGTAATGCGACCCTTGGTCAGGTCATAGACCGAAACCTCAATGGTAACGCGGTCACCGGGCAGAATTTTGATATAGTTCATGCGAAGCTTACCCGAAATATGTGCCGTCACAATGTGACCGTTCGGAAGCTTCACCTTGAAGCAGGCGTTGGGCAGTGCCTCAACAACCGTGCCTTCAAATTCGATTACGTCATCCTTCTGTGCCATAATCTTCCCTCCTATTTGTTTCAGAAACCTTTTTCGACTTCAGTGAGGATCAGAACACCCTCGCTCGTGAGCGCCACCGTGTTTTCATAGTGCGCCGAAAGCGAGCCGTCCATCGTTTTCACGGTCCAACCGTCGGGAAGCTCCTTGACCTCAAACGTTCCGACGTTTACCATCGGCTCGATTGCAAGTGTCATTCCTGCGCAAAGGCGAACGCCTCTGCCGGGAGTACCGAAGTTGGGAACGTCGGGCGACTCATGCATGTCGGTCCCGATACCGTGTCCAACGTATCTTCTCACCGTACTGAATCCGTTTTCACGGACAACCGTATCAATTGCGGAACCGACGTCACCCAGTCGGTTGCCAACCTTGAGCGCTTCCACACCTGCCCAGAAGCTGTTTCGCGTCACCTCAATGAGTCGACGCGCCTCTGCGCTGACGTTTCCAACGGGGATGGTTCTTGCCGAATCTCCCACGTATCCGCGATAGGTGGCACCGGTATCAATCTTGACGATGTCGCCCTCCTGCAGAATTCGCTTCTTGGAAGGAATCCCGTGGATGACCTCATCGTTGATGCTGATACAGGCGCTTGCCGGAAAACCGCCGTACCCCAAGAAGGTTGGAGTTGCACCGCATTTCTCGATATATCGGCGGATCGCCTCATCAATCTCGAAGGTGCTAACTCCGGGGCGGACCATATCACGGGCTACCAGCAAAGCCTCGCCCGTAATACGTCCTGCCTCCTTCATGGCTGCGATTTGAGCTGAATTCTTAATTGAAATCATTCCGCATTATGCCTCAAACGCTTGCAATGCGCGATACACCAGGGCGGTGGTATCTGCGACCTCCTCCTGGCCCTCCACGGTTACCAGCAGACCCTTCTTGGCGTAATAGTCCTTGAGGGGCTCGGTCTGTGCGTGGAAGGTTGCAAGTCTGTTCTTCACAGTTTCTGCTGCGTCATCGGCTCTCACGTAGAGCTCCGCGCCGCATTTGTCACAAATGTTTTCGGTCTTGGGTGGATTGTAAGCCACGTGGTAGGATGCGCCGCAAGAGCAAACTCTGCGTCCGCCCATGCGCTCCACGATCTTGTCATCCGCAACCTCAATGCTAAGAACAACGTCGATCTTTACGCCCATCTCATCCAGAGCCTCAGCCTGAGGAATGGAGCGAGGGAAGCCGTCGAGAATAAAGCCGTTCTTGCATGCGTCGGATGCGAGATACTCCTTGATGATTCCAATCACAACGGAATCGGGAACCAACTGACCTGCGTCGATATAGGACTTTGCAGCCTTACCGAGCTCGGTTCCTGCCTTGATTGCACCGCGGAGAATATCTCCGGTTGCAATGGCGGGAATTTGATATTTTTCGGAAATCTTCGCGGATTGGGTACCCTTACCCGCTCCGGGAGCGCCCATTAAAATAAGATTCATAGTTTCCTCCGTCGGGTTACGACTTAATCAAGGAAGCCCTTATAGTTGCGCATTGCCAGCTGAGCCTCGATATCGCGGACCGTTTCAAGTGCAACACCGACAACGATCAGGAGCGAGGTACCGGTAAACGCCAGGCTTGTAAAGTTGGGAGCAAATACGGTTACGATCATGGGAAGGACCGCGACCACGATCAGGAAGAATGCGCCCAGAAGGGTGATTCTGTTCAAGACCTTTTTGATATAATCGGAGGTGGGCTTGCCGGGACGAATGCCGGGAACCGCGCCGCCGTTATTCTTGATGTTGTTCGCCACTTCAACAGGATTAAACGAAATCATGATATAGAAGTAGGAGAACACGAAGATCAGAGCAGTGAACACAAGGATATAGGGAACGGTGTCATGGTTGAACCAATCCTGAACGCCCCTTGCAAATCCGCCTCCCGTGAAGCCTGCAATGGTTGCGGGGATCGAGACGATCGAAGATGCGAAGATAACGGGCATAACGCCTGCCATGTTCATCTTGAGGGGGAGGTTGGACGACTGACCGCCGTACATCTTGCGTCCGACAACTCTCTTTGCATACTGAATCGGAATTCTGCGCTCGGAGTTGGTGAACCAAACGATCAGACCGACCATAGCAACGGTCAGAGCGAGCGAGAGGATCAACTGAAGTGTGCCGAGAACGTATCCCATAGCATTGGTTGCGGAGGTCACGGAGGTGATCATTCCGTAAATGTTGGGGATAAAGCCCGAAATGATGTTTGCAAAAAGGATCATCGAGATACCGTTACCGATACCGTGATCGTTGATCTGCTCAGCCAGCCACATGATGATGACTGCACCTGCGCAGAAGCAAGCGACCATAACTACCATGCCGAAGTAATACTCGGCCTTGGCTGCAGCGGATGCTGTGGAAGCGATGCTGTTGATGGTGGTGAGCTGATAGGACTGCAGGAGCTTTACATAGCCGTAAGCAGTGATCAGCGCAAGAGCAATGGTCACCCAACGGGTGTAGGCATTGATCTTCTTCTTGCCCTCCTCGCCCTGCTTGGAGAGTCTCTCCAGAGGCGGAAGTGCAATGGTCAACAGCTGCATCACGATGGATGCGGTGATATAGGGAGATACTGACAGGGCAAACAGAGTTGCCTGGCTAAATGCTCCACCGGAAAGAAGGCTGACGAACGAGAAAATTCCGCTGTCAAACTTTGCCGCCTCACTTGCAAGCAAGTGAACGTTCACATAAGGAACGAACAGGTTTGCACCGATGCGGTACAACAGGATAATCGCCAAGGTGAACAGCAGTTTCTTCTTGAGTTCGGGGACTTTCCAAGCGTTTTTGAACGTCTGAAACATCCTTATACCTCCTCAACCTTACCGCCTGCTGCCTCAATCTTCTCCTTAGCAGTTGCCGAAAAGACGGCTGCTTTGACTGTAAGTTTTTTGGTGATCTCGCCATTGCCGAGGACCTTCAGTCCGTCCATGGGCTTGCGAACGATCTTGGTTGCGAGAAGCAGCTCCAGATCAACAACGGTTCCGTCAACGAAACGGTTGAGATCCTCAACGTTTACGATTGCGTAGTTGGTTGCGAAATAGTTCTTGAAGCCTCTCTTGGGATGCTGTCTGTAAATCGGGAACTGACCACCCTCAAAACCGGGGCGGACACCGCCGCCGGAGCGTGCGTTCTGTCCCTTGTGACCCTTACCGGCGGTCTTGCCGTTGCCGGATCCGGGGCCTCTGCCCTTTCTCCAAGCATCTTTTGCGGAGCCTGCTGCAGGGCTCAATTCATGGAGTTTCATCTGCAATTACCTCCTTTAAGCGTTTTCTACGGTTTCAACAGAAACCAGGTGTGCCAAAACCTTCACCTTGCCGGCGAGCACTGCGTCGTCCGCGTGAACGATGCTGTCACCGACTCTGTTCAGGCCAAGAGACTTTGCAGTTGCCTTCTGATTGGGCTTGCTGCCGATCAGGCTTTTCGTAAGTGTAACTTTTTTCATATTCGGTTACCTCCTGCTCAACCCTTGATCTGGTCAACCGAGATGTCGCGAATCTTTGCGACCTGCTCGGCAGTGCGGAGTTCCTTCAGACCCTCCATCGTTGCCTTTACAACGTTGGTGGGGTTGTTGGAGCGCAGGCACTTTGCACGGATATTCTTGATGCCGGCAGCCTCGAGTACCATACGTACCTTACCGCCTGCGATAATACCGGTACCGGGAGCGGCGGGCTTCAGCAGCACCTTGCCTGCTCCGAACACACCGATTACCTCATGAGGAATCGAGGTGCCCTTGAGCGAAACGGTTACCATATTCTTCTTTGCGTCCTCAATACCCTTGCGGATTGCTTCGGGTACCTCGGCTGCCTTACCGAGTCCAACGCCAACGTGTCCAGCGCCGTCACCGACAACCATCAGAGCTGCGAAACGAGCAACACGACCACCTTTAACGGTCTTGGAAACACGGTTCAGAGAGACGAGCGATTCAACGAGATCATGCTCTGCCGGATTAAACTTTTCTACCATTTTTTCCTCCAAAATGTTCAATAACTTTTAGTTTGTTGAACAGTGTACAAACCGGAAAATCAGAACTTCAGGCCGCCCTCGCGAGCGCCTTCAGCCAGTTCCGATACACGTCCGTGATACAGATAGCCGCCACGGTCGAACACGACCTCGGTGATGCCCTCTGCAATTGCCTTCTCGGCAATCATCTTGCCAATTTCACGAGCTGCTGCCTTGTTGCCGCCATCAGCGGTAAAGCCTTTTCCGAAAGTGGAAGCGCTTACCAGCGTTACACCCTTCACATCGTCGATGATCTGTGCGCTGATGTTCGCATTAGAGCGATACACAGCAAGGCGGGGACGCTCAGCAGTACCCGAAATCTTTGCTCTAACTCTCTTGTGTCTCTTGAGACGAGCCTTGTTTGCATCTTTTCTTGATACCATGTCACTTCACTCCTTTCCTTATTTGCCCTTACCGGCTTTGCCGGCCTTGCGACGAATGTACTCGTCGGCGTACTTAACACCCTTACCGTGGTAGGGTTCGGGAGGTCTCTTGCCGCGGATAACCGCTGCAGTCTGACCAACCTTCTGCTTGTCGATGCCCTTTACGATGATCGTGTTGGAATCCGGAACCTCGAAGGTAATGCCGTCTTCCTCATTCATGCAGAATCTTGCCTGAGGCAGACCCGAATCGGGCATGAGCGAGTGACCAAGGAAGAGCTGAAGGGTCTTGCCCTGCTTTACTACCTTGTAACCGACACCAACAATCTCCAGCTTCTTGGAGTAGCCGGTGGTTACACCAACGACCATGTTGTTGAGGAGCGCGCGGGTGAGGCCGTGGAGGCTTCTGTCCTGCTTCTCATCGGTGGGACGGGTTACGATCAGCTCGTTGCCCTCCACCTTGATGCTCATACGAGAGCTGAACGTTTCAGTGAGCGTGCCGAGCTTGCCCTTTACGGTAACAACGTTGCCGTCAGCGATGGTAACGGTTACGTCTGCGGGCAGAGCGATGGGCATTCTTCCAATTCTTGACATTGTTCAATACCTCCCGTTCCGATTACCATACGAAAGCAAGCACTTCGCCGCCGATGTTGAGCGACTTAGCCTTCTTGCCCGTCATGATACCCTTAGATGTGGAAACGATTGCAATTCCGAGGCCGTTCATTACGCTGGGCATATCCTCATAGCCTGCGTAGATACGCAGACCGGGCTTGGATACGCGGCGAATTCCGCGGATAACCTTCTGCTTGCCCTGCAGGTACTTCAGCGTAACACGGATGGTTCCCTGCTTGCCGTCGTCGATTACCTGGTAGGACTTCACGTAACCCTCTTCAACGAGGATCTCGGCGATTGCCTTCTTCATGTTGGATGCCGGAATATCAACAGTCTGGTGCTTTGCATTGTTTGCATTGCGGATTCTGGTGAGCATATCGGCAATTACGTCTGACATTTGCATATTCTTTTCCTCCTTATGCAAGTAAAATTCTTCTTGCTGCCGAATTTCTCGGCGGCATATCGGCGGTTAAATCGGACTGCCTCTTGATTTTCGAGGCTGGTTTAATTTCCTTCCGATAGTTGGGGATTTTATTCAACGATCGCTTGGCGCACCGAAATGCGCCGCGCGAGAGTTGCTTTGGGAATTACCAGGATGCTTTCTTCACGCCCGGAATCTCGCCCTTGTATGCGAGGTTACGGAAGCAGATACGGCAGATACCGAACTTACGGAGATATGCGTGAGGGCGTCCGCAGATTTTGCAACGGTTGTACTCTCTGGTGGAGAACTTCTGTGCTTTCTGCTGCTTATTGATCATAGCTTTCTTTGCCATCGTTGATTACCTCCTGATTATTTCGCAAAGGGAGCGCCGAACAGCTTCAGGAGCTCTCTTGCTTCTTCGTCGGTATTTGCAGTCGTAACGAAGCAAATATCCATACCGCGGATCTTCTCTACCTTATCGTACTCGATCTCGGGGAAGATCAGCTGCTCTTTCAGACCGAGCGCGTAGTTTCCGCGACCGTCGAAAGCATTGGGGTTGATACCCTTGAAGTCACGAACTCTGGGCAGAGAGAAGTTGAACAGTCTGTCCATGAACTCGTACATTCTGTCGCCGCGCAGGGTAACCTTTGCGCCGATCTTCATGCCCTGACGGAGCTTGAAGTTTGCAACAGACTTCTTAGCATAGGTGGGAACAGCCTTCTGACCGGTGATGATACCGAGGTCGCGAAGAACTGCGTCCAGAGCCTTGGAGTTATCCTTTGCGTCGCCGACACCAACGTTGACAACGATCTTGTCAAGCTTCGGAATCTGCATAACGCTCTTGTAGCCGAACTGCTTCATGAGTGCGGGAGCAATTTCAGCCTTGTAAAGATCTTTCATTCTTGCCATGATTGCTTACCCTCCTCAGTCAAATTTGTGTCCGCATTTTGCGCAAACGCGAACCTTCTTACCGTCAACTACTTCGATGTGAACACGAACACCCTTCTTGCAATCGGGGCAATAGAGTGCAACGTTGGATGCATAGATTGCACCCTCGGCATCAATGATGCCGCCGGTCTCGCCCTGACGGCGAGGCTTCACGTGCTTGTGAATGATGTTTGCACCCTTCACAAGAACCTTTCCCTCTTCACGGGAAACAGCGATTACTTCGCCCTTTACGCCAAGAACGGTTCCGTCCGCCTTAACGCGATATTTGTCATCTCCGGAGAGAACAACAACGGTATCGCCGGTTTTGATATGCATTTTAGCCATTGTCATTTACCTCCATCAAAGAACTTCGGGAGCGAGCGAAAGAATCTTCAGATAATCCTTGTCGCGGAGCTCTCTTGCAACAGGCCCAAAGATACGGGTTCCGCGGGGGGTCTTATCCTCACGGATGATAACTGCTGCGTTTTCGTCGAACTTAATATAAGAGCCGTCTGCTCTCTTCATGCCGTGCACAGTTCTTACGACAACTGCCTTCACAACGTCGCCTTTTTTCACAACGCCACCGGGTGCTGCCTTCTTGACTGCGCAAACGACCACGTCACCGATATTTGCATATCTTCTGCCGGTTCCGCCAAGGACTCTGATGCACATCAGCTCCTTAGCACCCGTGTTATCGGCAACCTTCATCAATGTTTGCTGCTGAATCACTTTTTTATCCTCCTACTGATTCAATACGCTACGACGTATTTACTATTCGAATGAATGATGACCGTCAAAAGAGCAAATTACTTCGCTCTTTCGATGATCTCGACAACACGCCATCTCTTGGTCTTGGAAAGCGGTCTTGTCTCCATGAGCTTCACCTTATCGCCAACGTTGCAGGTGTTTTCGTCATCCTGTGCGTGCAGCTTCAGGGTTCTCTTAACGATCTTGCCGTAAATGGGGTGCTTCACGTTATCCTCGATTGCAACTACAACGGTTTTGTCCATCTTGTTGCTGACAACGATGCCCACTCTGGTTTTTCTAAGTGCTCTTTCTTCTGCCATGACTTAAGCCTCCTCTTTCTTCATTTCCTGAAGAACCGTCATCACACGAGCGATATCGTGCTTTACTTCGGTCATCTTGTGAGGGTTGTCAAGCTGGTTGATCGCATGCTGGAAGCGCAGGTTAAAGAGCTCTGCCTTGAGTTCCTTCAGCTTTGCCTCAAGTGCGTCAACAGTCATTGTTCTGAGTTCTGCTGCTTTCATTGATTAACCCTCCTTTACTTCGGTTTCTTTGGAAATGAACTTTGTTTTGATCGGGAGCTTGTGGCCTGCCAGACGCATAGCTTCTTTTGCTACCTCCTCAGCAACACCGTCCATCTCAAACATGATTCTGCCCGGCTTTACAACCGCAACCCAGTACTCGGGAGATCCCTTACCGGAACCCATTCGAGTTTCTGCAGGCTTTTCGGTGATCGGCTTATCGGGGAAAATCTTGATCCAGACCTGACCGCCACGGCGGATATAACGCGTCATAGCGATACGGGCTGCCTCGATCTGGTTGCTGGTGATCCATGCGGGCTCCAGAGCCACGAGACCGTAGTTACCGTTGCTCAGGGTAGTTCCGCGGGATGCCTTGCCCTTCAGTCTTCCGCGCTGTACGCGACGGAATTTTACTCTCTTCGGCATTAACATGATTATTTCGCGCCTCCTTCTCTCGGAGTTCTGTCTCTGCGCTCACCGCGGAAACCGCCCTGACGGCCGTCTCTGCGATCACCGCGACGGTTGTCTCTGCGGTCACCGCGATTGTCTCTGCGATCGTTGCGTCTTTGATTGCTTGCAGGTCTGTTGACCTCGTTGAGAATCTCGCCCTTGTAGATCCAAACCTTGATACCGATCTTACCGTAGGTGGTGTTTGCCTCTGCAAAACCATACTCGATGTCGGCACGGAGCGTCTGAAGCGGGATGGTACCCTCATGATAATGCTCGGAGCGAGCGATCTCTGCGCCTGCCAGACGGCCGCTGCAGTTGATCTTGATACCCTTCGCACCAAGTCTCATGGTGTTACGGATAGACATCTTCATTGCGCGTCTGAATGCAACGCGGTTCTCAAGCTGCTTTGCGATGTTCTCTGCAACCAGCTGAGCGTCGAGGTCGGGCTGTCTGATCTCAACAACGTTGAGAGCAACGGGCATACCAACCATCTTTTCGAGCTGTACGCGGTACTTCTCGATCTCCACGCCGCCGCGGCCGATAACCATACCGGGCTTTGCGCAGTTTACGAACACTCTGACTCTGTGGCCGTCGCGCTCGATCTCGATCTTGGAAATGCCTGCGTCATAAAGCTCCTTCTTCAGATACTTTCTGACATTGTAGTCGGAAACAAGGGTGTCTCCAAAGACTTCGTCCTTTGCGAACCATCTTGAATCCCAGTTTTTAATCACGCCCACTCTAAGACCGTGGGGATTTACTTTCTGACCCATTCTGTTGTTTCCTCCTCTCTCAGTCTCTTTCCTTAACCGTCATGGTAACATGACTGGTTCTCTTCAGGATGCGATCAGCGCTTCCCTTTGCGCGGGGCATGATTCTCTTGAGAGTCGGGCCCGGGCAAACAAAGCACTCGGAAACGTAGAGCTTCGTAGCATCCATGTGGAAATTGTTTTCCGCATTTGCGATCGCACTACCCAGGAGCTTGATGAGAAGCTCGGATGCAGCGCGAGGTGTATTTTTGAGAATTCCCATAGCGGTTGCAACGTCCTTGCCGCGAATCAGGTCAAGAACGATCTGAACCTTGCGAGGGGAAATTCTTGCATACTTCAGATATGCTTTTGCTTCCATAGTATTTAATTACCTCCCCTTGCGATTACTTACCGTTATTGGATGTTTTGGAGCCGGCATGACCCTTAAACGTGCGGGTCGGTGCAAACTCACCCAGCTTGTGTCCTACCATGTCCTCAGTGACATAAACCGGAACGTGCTTCTTGCCGTCATGAACAGCGATGGTATGACCGACAAATTCCGGGAATATGGTAGAGGATCTGGACCATGTCTTGAGCACTTTCTTCTCGTTCTTCGCGTTCATCGCGCAAATACGATCAAAGAGCTTCGCTTCAACATAAGGTGCTTTTTTCAGGCTTCTGCTCATTTTATATTCCCTCCTTATTTCGCATTTCTACGCTTTACGATGAACTTATCGGTGCGTGCTTTCTTGTTTCTGGTCTTATAACCCAGAGCAGGCTTACCCCAAGGAGTAACCGGTCCGGGGTGACCGATGGGCGAGCGGCCCTCACCACCACCGTGGGGGTGATCGCAGGGGTTCATGACCGAACCGCGGACAGTAGGACGGATGCCCTTGTGTCTGGTCTTACCTGCCTTACCGACCTTAACGGTGTCGTGCTCCATGTTACCAACCTGGCCAATGGTTGCCTTGCAATCGAGGCGGATCCAACGAACCTCACCCGAGGGAAGACGAACCTGAGCCATGCCGTTGCTCTCCTTGGAGACGAGCTGTGCCATTGCGCCTGCGGAACGAACGAGCTGAGCGCCCTTGCCGGGGTAGATCTCAATGTTGTTGATGACCGTACCAACGGGGATGTTTGCGATCGGCAGCGTGTTACCGGGCTTAATGTCGGCATCTGCACCCGAGTAGATCACGTCGCCGGTCTTCAGACCGTCGGGAGCGATGATATAGCTCTTGGTGCCCTCAGTGTCCTGAAGCAGTGCAATATATGCGGTTCTGTTGGGGTCATACTCGATACCAACAACCGTGTTTGCATTTGCATTCAGACGCTTGAAGTCGATAATTCTGTACTTGATCTTGTTTCCGCCGCCTCTGTGACGAACGGTGATGCGACCGTAGCTGTTACGGCCGGCGTGCTTCTTCTTAGTAACAATCAGGCTCTTCTCAGGAGTGAACTTGGTGATCTCCTCGAAGGAAGGAACAGACATGTTTCTTCTCGCCGGTGTTGTGGGTTTATACTTAACCGTAGGCATTCTCGTAACCTCCTACTCTTAGTTAAGGCCTTCGAAGAACTCGATCTCGCCGGAATCAGCAGTCAAAGTTACGATTGCCTTTTTCCATTCGGACGTGTAACCGAAGTGTACACCGAGTCTCTTGGGCTTCTTCTTCATATTGATGGTGCGAACGCTTGCGACCTTGACCTTGCTTGCCTTGAACACTTCCTCAACTGCCTTTGCGATCTCCGGCTTCGTGGAATCCTTGCGGACCTCGAAAACGTAGGTCTTGGCAGTCATCAGATCCATAGCAGCCTCGGTAATAACCGGTCTGATGATGATATCGTGAGCCAATTTCATTACGCGTACACCTCCTCAAGTTTCTTCACTGCCTCAACAGTCAGCACCAGCTTCTCAGCATTGAGAATGTCGTACACATTCAGGGTGGTTGCCTGAGTGGTCTTTGCGGTGGGAATGTTGTTGCAGCTCTTGATCACAGCGGTATCAACGCTATCGAGAACAACCAGGGTTCTCTCTGCCTTGACAGCCTCTCTGGTCTCAGTTCCGTAAACGGGCTTGCCGTCCTGAACCGAAATGGTCTTGTAGGTCTTTTCATAGGTCTTCTCAAAACCAAGGGTCTTGAACAGGCCTGCCATCACCTTCGTGGAAGGCTTGCCACCCTCCAGGGCGATCTGATCGATCACTACCAGGTTGCCGTTTGCAACCTTATCAGACAGTGCGCTGAACAGAGCAACGCGACGAGTCTTCTTGTTCATAGCGAGACGGTAATCTCTGGGCTTCGGGCCGAGAGCAATACCACCGTGCGTCCACTGAGGCGAACGGGTGGATCCCTGACGAGCGCGACCGGTTCCCTTCTGTCTCCACGGCTTCTTTCCGCCGCCCGAAACCTCGGTGCGGGTGAGCGTGGACTGCGTACCCTGTCTCTGGTTCATCAGATAGGTTCTGACTGCGGCATGGAGGACAGCGCCGTTTACATCTGCACCGAACAGCTTATCGTTCAGCGTGATCTCGCCGACTTCTTTGCCGGACATATTTACGATTTTTACGACTGGCATTGTTTATTTCCCCCTTCCGTTAAGCTTTGATAGAATCGCGGATGAACACGATTCCGTCCTTGGCACCGGGAATGGCACCCTTGATGGCGATCAGGTTCTTCTCGGCGTCGATCTTTACGATCTTCAGATTCTGAACCGTAACCTGCTCGTTACCGTACTGTCCTGCCATCTTCTTGTTCTTGAAGATTCTCGCAGGGTCGATTACACCCATAGAACCCGACTGACGGTGGATCGGGCCGATACCGTGAGTCTTGCCCAGCATGTGCAGATTCCATCTCTTGATTGCACCCGTGTATCCGCGGCCCTTCGTCATACCTGTTACGTCGACCTTGTCGCCAACGGCGAAGGTTTCGACCGTGATGAAGTCACCAACGTTTGCGGAGCAGTCATCAAGGCGGAATTCCTTGAGGTGCTTCTTCATGGGAACACCAGCTGCATCAAAGTGTCCTTTTTCGGGTTTGGTCAGGTGCTTTTCCTTGACTTCCTCGAAGCCAAGCTGCAGAGCATCGTAGCCGTCCTTTTCGACGGTCTTCTTCTGTGCGACTACGCACGGGCCTGCTTCGATAACGGTTACGGGAATGACGTTTCCGATTTCGTCAAAAATCTGGGTCATACCGATTTTCTTACCGATGATAGCCTTTTTCATTTTGTGTTTCCTCCTGTAAATTATTGGTTGACGCGCGCAGCGCCAACATGACTTACAAAGTTACCGATCATTTTCGACCTTGCGGTCAACAACTCGGCTGTTGTCTTTGTGTTTCGGTGTGATCTCGCGGTTGCTTGATATTAGATTTTAACCTCGATCTCTACACCGGCGGGAAGTTCAACGCTCATCAGCGCATCAACAACCTTCTGCGACGGCTTGACGATGTCGATGAGTCTCTTGTGAGTGCGATACTCGAACTGCTCACGGCTATCCTTATACTTATGGACTGCGCGGAGGATCGTGATGATCTCCTTCTCAGTCGGAAGCGGAATAGGACCCGAAACCTGAGCGCCGTTTCTGGTTGCAACCTCAACGATCTTCTTCGCTGCGGTGTCAATCAGAACGTGATCGTAGCTCTTCAGTCTCACTCTGATCTTCTCTTTGACTGCCATTGTTTTGCCTCCTTATCAAGATTTCGCTTGTCTGCGACTCCCATATAATAAAAGGAAGGATTCGCTCGCAGGCCGCGTTTTTGCAAGGCAGGCATTCCCTACAACACCGCTCCGTGCGTTTCTTGCACCCCCTGAAAAATACGGAGTTTGTTCCATCCGACTCCAGCCGGGGAGTCGAGCAGAACAAATTCCGGGATTTCCGGTTGGCAAGCTGCGCACGCAGCTCCGATGCGCGTTCGCACCGTTTATGCCTCGGTCATACCTTTCGCCCGGTTAAACGGACATACTCCACGAAAATTACCTGTTTGGGCGTCCCCTCACAGCAACCTTTCGCTTCATCGCATATCAAGCCTTTATATTATAACAGATTCTTCCCTAAAAAGCAAGACTTTTCTTTCGTAAAAAACACAGAACTTTCAAAGCAACAAACAATTGTTTACTGTCATAATGCACAAAAATGACGCTTTTTCAGAGGGCCGAAAGCCCAAAAAGCATCCGTTTCTGTCAAGCATCCAAACTTTTTTGTTCAAATTACAAAATCGCCTACAACACGCCTCCGTGTGATATCATTTTGTCAAAAAAGCGAAAGAGCGATCGCCCTCGTTGAAAGTCTACTCATTTGACTTTTTTCAAACTATTTTCCATTGCCGCCCGTTTTGTCATAATTTATTCATATTTTTGTTATATAATATTATGGAATATCGCGCACAGATCGGATCACGCGAACACGCGCAATAAATCTCTGTTTTTCAGATTTGATATGGAGAAGAGCATGAAACAAGCATTTTCAAAAAACAAATGGCTTTGGCTAACCGCCGCCGTTTTTGCCGTGGCAGCCGCCACGCTTCAAACGGCTGCCATTCT
>CAJKPX010000010.1 GCA_905201895.1 uncultured Eubacteriales bacterium
CCCGCGCTACTTGCGCGGGAGGCTTGCTTTTTAGTTCTTCTTGACCGTGAAATAGCCCTGCGGATGTGAGCAGGTGGGACAAACCTTGGGCGGTTCCTTCCCTTCCACAACGTAACCGCAGTTGAGACAGATCCACTTGGTGCTTGGAGAGTCCGACGTGAACATCTCCCCGTTTTTCACCTTTTGCAGGGCGGCGCGGTAGTTCTCCTCATGCTGCTTTTCAATACTTGCCACGCGTGCAAAAAGGTCGGCGATCACGTCAAAGCCCTCCCTGCGTGCCGTTTGCTCAAATTCGGCATACATCGTTGACCATTCAAAATTCTCCCCCGATGCTGCAGCGTCAAGGTTGCGCTCGGTGCCCGACCATCCGCCCAGATAGCGGAACCAAATTTCGGCATGCTCCATTTCGTTATCTGCCGTATCACGGAAGATCTGCGAAACGGCAACGTAGCCATCCTCCTTCGCCTTCTTTTCAAACCACTTGTAGCGCAGATATGCCTGCGATTCTCCGCTGAGTGCGGTGTGAAGATTGCGTTCGGTTTCACTTCCAACGATTTTTTCGGCAAAAACGCCGCCTTTTGTGTAGGTTGCCATATTTTCCCCTCCAAACAAATTTGGAGGAGATTGAACGGGATCCCCCCTCATCCAATCTCCCCCTCATGAAGGATTGTAACCAAAAACCCAATTTTTTATTCGGTTGTCTGTTTTTTCTCCCTCTGCATCGCCTTCCACTCCGAGGCAAGAATGGAGCAAATACCCACGTTGACGTACGTCCCCTTGATCAGCATGCCCTCGCGCATAACGCCCTCAAAGGTCATTCCAACCTTTTCCATCACACGGCGCGAGCGCTCGTTTCCCTCGATATATTTTGCCTCCACGCGGTGGAGCTTCAAATCATGAAACGCATAATGCAGAACCCGTGTGAGCGCCTCTGTTGCGATTCCCTTTCCCCAATATTCGGGGTTGAGTACATAGCCAACCTCGGCACTGTCGGCGGCACAGTTGAAGGCGGTAAATCCGCAGGTGCCAACCATCTTGCAATCGGGCTCGTAAACCACCGCCCAATCGTAGAACATCCCCGCGGCATAGCGGTTGCCAAGATATTGCAGATATTCGCGCGTGTAGTGACGGTCGGGGTGAGGATACCACGTCAGATACCTGGTGACGTCGGGACGGCTGGCGTATTCATACATGTCCTCGGTGTCTGCCACCATCATTTTTCGCAGAGTCAGGCGCGGCGTGGTCAGCTCGGGCAGATGAGAAAATATACGGTATATTTTTTCCTTCTTCATCCTGTAAAATTCCTTTTTCGGTTCTCATGTATATTATAATGAATCAAAGCAAAAAAAGCAACACTTTTTGAAAAAAAACGAAAAGTATTTTCAGTTCCTCCTTTTCTTTTTCTGAAAAACATGTTATAATATTAGCAGAACACAATGAGCGCGCTTTTCTGACGCTCAACGAAAGGAGGGAGAACACGTGGATTTTATCATGCAGGATATTCTGTCCGGGGAGCTGATCCCCGTTTTGCTCGGATTTTCCACCGAGGCGCATGAAACGGCACATCGCATGTACCGTCGCTACGGCGTTCTCTCGCACGTTTTTTGTCCGCGCGTTTCGCTTCCGATGCGATTGAGTCTTTGCATGAAATTTCACACCATCCGACAAACCGCAAACGAGCAGCTAATGCTCCGCGCCCTGATCGACTTTGCCGAGCAGTTGGGTAATGCCGACGTGATCCTCTATCTGATTCCCTGCACCGAGAGCTATGCCAATTTCGTTTGGCAAAACAGAGAGCTTTTGGAGCGGCGCTTTGTGATCGCAGACAAGCCCGAGATGATGCGTGTTTGGTTTGGCGAGGAGAATGAGACGCCCCACGGAAAGGAGAAAAAGCAATGAACACCTCAAAGCCGTTGCTCGGCGTGCTCGGCGGACTCGGTCCGATGTCCACCTTTTATTTCTGCGAGCTTTTGACCGCTCACACAAGCGCCACCTGCGACGCCGACCATATAGATATGCTGATCAGCAGCCGCGCCTCCACGCCAGACCGCACGGCATTTATCCTCGGCACAAGTACAGACGATCCCCTCCCTGTGATGAAGCGCGAGGCGGAGCGTCTGACCGGAGCGGGGGCTGAACTCCTGGTAATCCCCTGCAACACGGCGCATTATTTTTATGACGGGCTGCGTGCGAGCTGCAGCGTGCCCGTTCTCAACATCATTGAGGAAACCGTTTTGCATCTCCATCGCAACGGCGTGCAGCGCTTTGGTCTGCTTGCCACCGAGGGCACGCGTGCATCGGGTGCCTATCGACGCTTCAGCGATCCGCTCGGCATGACCTGCGTGGAGCCGACAGCGGAGGAGCAGGCACAGATCATGCAAATTATTTACGGTTGCATCAAGCAAAACCGCCCAATAGATTGGAACGCCTTTTTCTCCGTGACCGACGCCATGCGTGTGCGCGGATGTGAGCGGCTGGTGCTCGGATGCACCGAGCTCTCACTACTCAAGCGCGCCGGACTTGACGAGGGTGTGTTCGTGGACTCGCTTGAGGTGCTCGCATATCGCACGATCCTTGCCTGCAAAAAAATCCCGATAGGCTTCCCAACCGATTTTTCGGCGGATAAGGAGAGTGCAACATGAGACTGCACACACTGCTTTCGGGGATCGTTGAAGCAAGCGCTGTTCCTGAACAAGAGATTCGTGCGATCTCCGAGAACTCCAAAAAAACCGATCCGCATACGCTTTTCGTTTGCATCAAGGGTGCAAACGCCGACGGTCATCGCTACGCCGCCTCTGCCTATGCCAACGGCTGCCGTTCATTTCTGGCACAGGATCGTCTCAATCTCCCCGACGATGCATTCGTGGCTTACGCGACCGATACCCGACGTGCGCTTGCATTGCTTGCCGCCCGTCTCTTTGGTTATCCCGCCCGTACCATGCACGTCATCGGGATCACGGGAACAAAGGGCAAGACCACAACGGCACAAATGCTTCGGCATGTGCTCGAACAATGCAAAATCCCCTGCGGCTATATCGGCACAAACGGGATTTTCTATGCGGGGCGCCGAATTCCTACGAAAAATACCACGCCTGATGCTCTCACACTTCAGCAAACACTCGCCGATATGCAGCAGTCGGGTGTATGCACGGTTGTGATGGAGGTCTCCTCGCAGGCGCTGATGCAAAGTCGCGTGGACGGAATTGACTTTGACACGCTGCTATTCACCAATCTCTCCCCCGACCACATCGGTCAGAACGAGCACCCCGATTTTGCACATTACAAGGCGTGCAAGCAACGCTTGTTCCGCGAATTTCGGGCAACGAGTGTAGTTTATAATCTTGATGACTCCGCACATGCGGATATGCTTGTCGATTGTAGCGCAACCAAACGCATTTCCTGCTCGACCAAGCACACGGATGCCAATTTTTGCGCCATTGGATGTGACCTGCTCCGTGAGAGCGCGATGTGGGGCGTCAAAAGCCAACTATATACAAACGGAGAACGGCACACGTTCAAGCTCCCCTTGATCGGAGATTTCAACCTCTCGAATGCCCTGCTCGCCGTTGCAACCGCCAACCGCGTGTTTGGTATCAGCATCAAACGGATATGCGAGGCGCTCGCATCTGTAAACGTCACGGGACGCTCCGAGCTGATTCCCCTGCCCAACGGCTCTTGTGCCGTGATCGACTACGCACACAACCGCGCAAGCCTGCAAAGCCTGCTGGTCAGTCTGCGAAAATACGAGCCCACCCGTCTCATCGCGCTATTCGGATCGGTTGGCGGTCGCTCACAGATGCGCAGGCGTGAGCTGGGAGAGGTCGCCTCGGAGCTTTGCGACCTTTGCATTCTCACCTCCGACAATCCTGCAAATGAGCCACCCCTGCAGATCATCGACGAGATCGCGGCGGCATTTGACGGGTCTGACACCCCCTACCTCAAAATTGTCGATCGCACGGAGGCGATCCGTGAGGCGGTTGCCATGACGCGAGAAGGTGATATTCTCGTTCTTGCGGGCAAGGGACACGAAACCTATCAGCTCATCGGGGATGAAAAAATCCCATTCTGCGAGCGTGAAATCCTGCTTGACGCGATGCGCGTCCTGCAATAAATAGAAAAAATGGACGACTTGGTATGGAGTCGTCCATTTTTTTTACTTTTCGGTAGGATCGCGTCGCTTTTGCACCAATGCGCGCAGAGTGTGTAGCAGCGCGGGTGCGTTGATCGCGGTCACTGCGAGCGTGAGCAGAAGCGAGAGCCAGATCGCGTATGGCAAATCGAGGGTGATCAGCGCCGCCGAGCCGAGCAAAAGACCTACGTTGAGAATCAAGCGCGGCAGATACAGACGGAAGGAGATCAAGCGCGGTGCGTCGATCAGGCGGGCGATCAGCACCAAACCGTATGCCGCCATCGTTGCGATTGCCGCTCCGAGTGCACCGAAGCGCGGAATGAGCAGAAGGTTGAGCAGGACGTTTGCCACCGTACCGATCAGCGCAGTCAGGAAGGAATGCATGCTCTTTTTGCGCACCATGTAGACGCTTGCTAAAAACGCCACCACAGCCTCAAGTGCCGCCGCACAAAGCAACGTGGGCATAAACTCACGAGCGCCGTGGAAGGAGACGTTGAGAAGCAGACGGGTCAAGAGCGGTGAGAGCAGCACAAGCCCTGCCGAGCCGATAAAAACTAGCGAGAGAAAGCCGCGAAAGACCTGCGAATAAAAGTTTGAGCAGGATTTCTCGTCCGAGGACTCTGCAACCGCCGAGAATTGCCATGCCTGCAGGAAAATTCCCGATACAAGATTGACGATCGTTGGAATTTTATATGCCGCCGAGTAAACGCCGTTGACTGCCGAGCCGCAAAAATAGGTGACCATATAACGGTCGGAAAGATCGGTGATCAGCCAGCAAACGGTTGTGGGAATGAGCGGCAGACTGAAGCGAAGCAGCTCTCCCATGAGGGTGCGGTCGATTGCACGGATGCGGAACACACGCCAGAGCTTCACCGCAAAAACGAGATAAACAGTTGTGATCAGATTACCAACCACAACCGAGAGCACGTAACCCGTTACACCCATATTCCAGACCGCAAGAAAGAGCAGGTTGCATCCAATGGTCAGGAGCGTGTTGAGAATTCCCTGCACCGCGAACAAGCGTGGCCGGTCGATAGCACGCACGTACTGCGCGCACACGCCCTGCACGTTGGCAAAAAAGACGTACGCCACAAGCAGCCATGTGTATCCGCTGAAATAGTCAATCAGACCGAGTAGCGGTGAGAGCAGGCAAAATCCCCCGAGCCCCATTGCCAAGAGCGCCATGCTTGTTGAAAAAACTGCTCTTTGATCGGCGCGACGCTCAGCGGCAAAGCGAAAAATCCCGTTCGTGATTCCAACGCAGGCAAGCGGAATGAGCAGATTTGCCGTGCTGGTGATGAGCTCCGCGGTGCTGTATTGCGAAGTAGAGAGCCACGCCGTGTAAAACGGCATGAGCAGAAAAACAAGCAGCTTGGAGCCAAAGGTCCCGAGCCCCAGGATCACGGTATCGGAAAGAAGCTTTTTGTATCGGTTCATGTTTCCTCGTTGTATTTCGTTGCCGTATCGGGCGTACCGTCGCCGTCGGTATCATGGTAAACCGTGTCGATCTTACCGTCACCCGTGGTATCAACGAAAATGCGGTTGCCCGTTACGTTTTTGTTTTGGTTGTTTTTTTTGAGCTGCGAAACCAGAAGGATTACAACGTAGACTGCAGTCAGACCGACCACGATCCAGCCTGCCACGTCAAACATCACGTCCATCACCTTAGCAGGACCGATCAGCAGGAGTACCAAACCAATGATCAGCTTAGGCAATTCGGTTTTGAGGCGCCCCACCTTCTCCTCCGAGAGCAGGATCTCCACGATTGGGAAGATCACCATATAAGCACCGAGGAAGACCATGAGTAGCTCGGAATGCCAGAAGATCATGAGAAAGCCCGTGACGATCGAAACGAGCGAGAGGAGCATGGTGACAAGTCCCGCCTTGGTCTGAATCGAAACAAGACCTGCAACAAAGCCCGGAATATTATAAACAACAGTGAGAATGCCCATCACGATAAAGATCGCCTTGAGGAGAAAATCGGTGGGGATCAGGATCAGAAGCATGCCGGTGAGCAGACCAAGGCAGGCAAAGATCAGGATGGAAGCAAGTGTAGTTTGCTTGGAATTCGGAAGTTTCATGTGTTGGGGTCTCCTTTTTTCAGAAAATTCAAGATCATCGGCATGGCACGGGGATGCACCCATCTCTCGGGAACCTCTCCGCGAGCGAGTTTTTCGCGCACGGCGGTGGAGGAAAGGTCGGCAAATTCTCCACCCGATTGGATCAGCTCGGTGTGAAAGCGCGGATTATGCGCGCGGTTCCATTCCGCCATGCGAGTTTCATAAGCATAGTCGGTCTCATTTCGCCAGCCCTTGCAGACCGCATCGGCACCGACGCGATCGTAAAGATCAATCAAAAGCCCACTATCCGAAACAACGCGGACCTGTGGAAGATCGGATACGCTCAATCTTGCGATTTCGAGTCGCGTATCCATATCGAACAAATACTGCTTATCGGGGTTGATCATCACGGCAACCACAATCTCGTCGTAGCGCTCTGCTGCTGCGCGGATCAGATCAATATGCCCCATCGTGAGCGGATCAAAGCTCCCCGGAACGATTGCAAGACTCATCTCGGCTCGCCTCCCTCGGTCAGCGTCGCGTCTCCGTTCTTTGCGCGGTAATGCAGAACCGTGACGTGTGCCACGCCGTATTTCGCCTGTCGCACGATCTCGTAACAGGACGGCAATGCCCCGTCGGTCGTGCTGACGGGCTCCCCTGCCTCGCAAACCACGATGGCGCCGTCATGTAGCAGTTCAAAGCGGTCGAGCGTTTGCAGAACGTCGGAAAGAACGCCTGCAGCGTAGGGCGGATCGAGAAAAACAAGATCAAAGCGTCGACGTCGACGAAGCGTGCGGAGCAGGCTTGCATAGTCGGAGCAAAAGACATCGCACAGCGGTGCAAGCCGCGTTTTGAGGGCGTTTGCTCGGATCACGTCTGCCGCCTCGCGCGAGCGATCGCAAAGAACTGCGTGTGCTGCCCCTCGGCTGATCGCCTCGAGCCCCATCTGTCCCGAGCCCGCAAAAAGATCGAGCACCTCTCTGCCCGACAGCTCAAATTGCAGAGCCGAGAAGATCGCCTCCTTGGTGCGCTCTGCGGTTGGACGCGTGGTCTCCCCCCTTGGCGCAGCAAGTCGAACACCTCTTGCCTTGCCTGTGATAATTCGCATCATACGTTGGTGTCCTCCTCTCCTGTCCTTGTGTGATCATTCGTGTGAAAGGCGCGGTAAACTGCGGCTGCGTTTGCACGGGAGATGCCCCCAATTGCGGCGATCTCGTCCTCGCTCGCCGCACGCAGTGCGCGGATACCTCCAAATGCGGCAAGTAATTTTTTCGCCTTTGCCTCGCCGATGCCCTCAATCGAGGTCAACGAGGAGGTTGTGAGGGTTTTGCGCTTCGCGCTATGCATCCTGCCAACCGTGTAGCGGTGCACCTCCTCCTGAATGCGGTAGATGAGCGAGAACACCTCGTTCTCGCGCGCAATGCTGATCTCCTCGCTCTCGGTACACAGGGCGCGTGTTTTGTGATGCTCATCCTTGACCATACCGAATACGGGAAGGTCGATTCCCCGCTCCTCCAGCAGCTCACGCACAACCGAAACGTGGCCTCTGCCGCCGTCGAGCAGGATCAGGTCGGGCAGACTCGAAAAGGAGCCGTCGGCATCGGCAAGATGCTCAAGCCGCCGTCCGATCGCCTCGCGCATGGAGGCATAGTCATCGGTGGTATCGGTGACCGAGCGGATGCGGAAGGTGCGATAGTCGGCCTTCTTGAATTTTCCGTCGCCGCACACGATCATGCCAGCCGTGAGATGCTCTGCACCTAGGTTGGAGATATCATATGCTTCAATACGCGAGGGGTATGTCTCAAGACAAAGCAGCTCGGCAAGGCGAACCAACGTTTTTTCGTTCTTCTCGGTGTTGATCTTATAGAGCTTTGCCTGATCTGCGGCGTTCTTTTGCACCATCTCGCAGAGAGAATGCAGCATGCCTCTCTGCGGCGTGCGCAGCGTGACACGTCTGCCTGCTCTCTGTGAAAGATATTCCGAAAGCATGGCGGCATCCTCCTCGCTCACGTCAAACGCAAGCAGGATCTGCGACGGGACATATTCGCGCGTGCGATAGTGCTCGCACAAAAAGGTGGTCATATCCTCTGCCTCGAGAATACTGTCAGCACCGTAGATAAAGTCTGCCTTATCCTGCAGGACACCGGCACGAACGTAAAAGACCGAAACACAGGAGCAGAGATCGTCGGAATAAAATGCGATCACGTCCTGCTCGGCATCGGGCGATGCAACCACCTTTTGCCTCTCCCCGATCGCAGCCAACGCCGTGATAGTGTCGCGGCAGCGTGCCGCCGCCTCAAACTGCTCTGCCTCTGCGTGTCGGTACATCTGCGCCTCGAGCTCACGCCTGACCTGTGCGGTCTTGCCGCCCAGAATCTCACCTGCTAATTGCATTGTTTTCTGATGCTCCTCGGCAGAAACGCAGCCCGTGCAGATCCCGCTGCATCGGTTCATCTGGTAATAGATGCAGGGTCGCTCCCGTCCGATGTCACGCGGAAAACGGCGCGAGCAGCTCGGCAGACGCAGCGTGCGACGCAGGAGCTCAATGAGCGCATACGCCTTTTCCGAGCCCGAAAAGGGACCGAAATATCTGCCCTTATCACCCTCGCGACGCCGCGTGAACACAAGACGCGGATATTCTTCGGCGGTGATTTTTATATACGGATAGGATTTTGCATCCTTAAGACGGATATTATATTTTGGAGTGTACTGCTTGATGAGGGTGTTTTCCAGGGAAAGTGCCTCCATCTCGCTGTCGCACAGATAGTAGTCGAAATCATCCACCGTCGACACCATCCGCGCGGTTTTGATATTTTTTTCGCTATTTTGGAAATACTGCGAAACGCGGCTTTTCAGCTTGCGTGATTTACCAACGTAGATCACACGCCCCGATCTGTCGCGCATCAGATAAACGCCCGGACACATCGGCAGCGTATTTGCTTTTTCCAACAACACCCGACGCCGTTCCTCACTCTGTGCCACCCTTGTGCCCTCCCTTCTGCCTTGCGTTTGCATGCCCGTCACTGTGAGTGCATCATTCCTTTGATGAAAACAGCGGTGTGCCCTCGCAGCCCTTCGGCCCGTCCTCGCACACCGCTATCATACATCTATTTCGTTCAGACTTCCGAAAAACCGCCGTCGACCAACTCCACAAGTCCCGCAATCGCTGCTTCCTCGTCAGTTCCGTCTGCAATCAGCGTAACGGTCATTCCCTTCGCGATTCCGAGAGACAAAACGCCCAAAAGGCTCTTTGCATTTACCTTACGGTCATCCTTTTCGATCCAAATCGACGCTCTGTACGAATTCGCCTTCTGAATAAAGAACGTGGCAGGTCTTGCATGCAAGCCGCTCGTATTGGTAATAACGATATCGCGTGAAATCATTTCTCTTCGCTCCCATTTTCTGAATGTGAGTCCCTGCATTGAGACACACTACTTTTATTGTATATATAGTATAACAAAAAACAAGTCGAAAATCAATAGTCAAACTATTGTTTTTTCTCTCTTTCTGCTAAAACTTTTCGTGCAAAATGGATACTATTCCAGCCTTTTCGGATATCAATCCTCGCTTTGGGGAGATGCGGGAAGGATACGGAGAATTTTGAGCTGCAGAGCGGCTCGCTCGCCGTAGCAGATCACGCTCTGCCCCACCGACAGTGGATGCGTGCCGCCGTGGAGTACACGCCCGGATGTCTCCACTCCAAAAAAGGCAACCGTAAGCCGCAGGTCGCAACAGATGCTCTCATCCCATTCGCCTGTGACCGAAACGCCGTTTTCGGTCAACGTAATCGGTGTGGGACCTTGCTCGACCGAAACAAGAACACCGAACGCCTCTCCCGATTCGCGGTAGAGCGTCTCCCCCGGTGAGAGTGCACCGATCATACGCGGATCAACCGCATGGAGCAGCATTTCGGCATGGAGCTCGGTTACGGTGTTGATTTCCTCGTCACGGCGCAGAGATTGACGTCGAAGGAATGCACCGAGAACACAAAACAGGAGCAAAAAGACCAAAAAAAGATCGAGAAGACTCCCACGCATGGCTTTTTTCTGCTTCATTCTGCAGTTCTCCTTTTTACACTCACGATGGCGGAATTGGGTGCGTAAAACGACCCGACGCGAAAATCCCCCGTGCTGCCTGCGGCAATGCGGATATCGTGAATCCGAATGCCGTCCCCATTTCGCGCAACACCAATACCCACCACCGTAATTTCAAGATCACACAAATCGTCGCGCGCTGTAAACACGATATCACGTCCGCGCAGGCTTGCTTCTCTGTGGTCGCGTCGCACAACCTCCACCACTCTGCCAAGCGTTGCCGTAGCGTTTGCCGTAGTCACCTCCGCGCCACTTGGAATCAAGCGCGCCCATCCGCCGTTTTCTGCGGAAAATTGCTCGTTCACACCCGAAATTCGCAACACATATTCAATTTCAACCGTTGGCTCTGCCGCACTCCTGTGCTCGTTCCAATACCAAATACCGATGCCGAGCGCCCCAAATAGTAGCGCGAGCAAAGCCCAATCCACCCAGATCAGCCCTCTGCGATGCCTTTTCCGTGCGTTATCGCTCATTTCATCCCATCCTCCGTTTCCAATCATTTTTTAACAGAGACGGCAGCCCCGAATCGGTTTTTCTCTCAAAGGACGCTGTTGCCAGCTTCGGTCCACCGATCTGCCCCGCCCTCACAATCCGCTGCCGTGAGGATTGCGGCAATCGCAAAGAAAAGCAGAAGCATGCCGTACTGATACCACAAAATATCAAACGCTCCCATCACTGCAGCCCCGAGCAGTGCCGATGCAGCCGCCACGCTGACGGGTCGATCCTCTCCTCTGCCGCGCAATGCAAAAACCGCGTAGAAGAACAGCAGTGCCGAAAAGGTCAAAAAGATCAAAAGCCCGCCAATCCCAAGCTCAACCAAAAGCTGCAAAAGCATTTGGTGCGCGTGCATAACCGATTCAATACCGCTCACGGCGTATCTCGGGTAGATTCTTGTAAATGCCGTCTCACCAACTCCGATTCCCCACGGATGCGCACGCACCAGCCGCAAAACACCTCTCCAGGTATAAAGGCGATAGCGGATCGAGGAATCGGCAAACGAGCCAATGCTCATAAAACGGCGCAGTACCCGCTCGGGAAAAAGCGGAACGGCAAATGGAAGATACGGAAGCGCAAGAAAAACGAACGCCGCCGTGCGTCGCTCAAGAATCAGGGTGCAAACAAGCAAGGCACACAAAAGCCCCAACCACGCACCTCTTGACCATGTCAGGATCAGACACGTGCAAACGCATCCCGTTGCAAAAAAATGAAGCAGGCGTCCTCGCCATTTTCTGCGGGAATTCAGAGCGTCAACCCAGAAAAACGGGACCGTGAGCAACAGAAAAACCGCAAGCACGTTGGGATTGGAAAAGCACCCCGTCACGCGAGAGCCGAGGTCTCCAAAGCGCGCCTCGTCCACCCATCTCAATGCAATTTTACCAAAAAAATATTGATAAAGTCCGTATAGAGCACAGAGAAAGGAGGAAAGCTTGATGGCAAAAACGGCTCGCCGCCGCCAGCGCCTGCCCGAGAGAAGATTGACAGCGGGAAACCAAAAGGAGATCAGCGTTGCCATTGTGATGCCACCGAGCAGCCCCGCCCGACCTCCCGCCCCCACCGCACCGCCGAGCAGATATGCGAGGATAAGCAGCAATACGCAAAGGTCGATCAAACCAAAGCGCATGCGCCGCCTGCCGCAGATCGCCTTTGTGATCCAGGAAAGGTCGAGAAACAATACCCACGCGGCGAGGATCACGGTGGGATGTGCGGTCAGATGCAAAAAAGGAAAGGAAAAGAGCAGCAGAAGGGAGCCGAGCTCGGGGGAAATCCAAAGCAGAAGCAGCAAGAGCAGACAGAACAACGCCACAAAAAGCACAAGCGGAGAGATAATCGCTCCAATGCCCGACAGAAGAAGCGCCAACAATAGTGCATACCACGGATGCGCCGCACCGCGCACAGAGGAGCCGAAGCGTGATGATGAAAGCTCACAGAAGCCGAGCAGGAGACCGCCGATCAAAATACTGTTGCGGATCGCATGTGAGATTGACTTGTGACTCTGCAGAAGCGGAATTGAGGACACCGCGAGGATCAGCGAGACCAAAAGCGACGAATAAACGTGTCGCTCGGGTGGCAGAATCAGGCAAATTGCCGCTGAAAGCACGCCGCAAAGGACACCGAACGTGCCGAGTGTGGAAAGATCGGTTGCAAGCAGAAAGGATAGCAGCCTACGCCATGACGAGAGCAGCAGACTCTCCTCCACCGCACGCATTGCATAGAGACGCAAACGATACTGCCACGCATCCCTCCCCTGCTCCCTGTCGGAAATCACCTGCAACCGTCCCGAGCGGAAGACACGATCCGCATGGGGATAACCCGCCCGACAGAGCGAGAGAAGGCGACTTCTCATCAGCGGTCGCCGCAATCGGCTCAATCCCGATTCAATCCACGAGAGCAGAACGCTCCTTTTCATTCCTTGCATAAAAAATCTCCTACACAATTCGTCCTGGAATTATGTAGGAGACTCATTTAATTCAAAAAATCAGGATTGCTCCTCTGCTTTGAGCAGATCGGGACGCAGGCGGCGAGTCAGCTCAAGCGCCTGCTCCTCTCGCCAGCGCTCAATGTTTGCATGATGCCCCGAAATGAGCACGTCGGGCACCTTGACTCCGTGAAATTCATAGGGTCGGGTGTATTGCGGATACTCGAGCAGCCCCGAGGAGATACTCTCCTTTTCGTAGCATTCGGCGTCTGACAGCACGCCTTCCACCATGCGCGACACGCAATCGGTGAGGATACACGCGGGAATTTCGCCACCCGTGAGCACGTAGTCACCAATTGAGATTTCCTCGTCAACGATCTCGTCAACAATACGGCGGTCAACACCCTCGTAGTGACCGCAAAGCAGGATGAGGTTGTCATAGTCGCGTGCCAGCTCTGCCGCGCGTGCCTGCGTGAGAACCTTGCCCATGGGAGAGAGATAGATCACGCGGCGGCGTCCCTCAAAGCCCTCCTGCTCCTGGGAATCGAGAATGGCACGGTAGCAATTGTAGATCGGGGGCGCCATCATCAGCATTCCCATACCACCACCGTAGGGCGTATCGTCCACGCGGCGATGCTTATCCTCGGAGTAGTCGCGGATATTGTGGGTTCGCACCGTGATCGAGCCACTCTTTTGCGCGCGCCCGATGATGCTCTCGCCCAGCACGGTTTCCACCAGCTGCGGAAAAAGGGTCATAATATCAAATCGCATCATACGTTCTCGGCACCTCCGTCAAGCAGCCCCGGGATCGGGCGGATGTAGACGGCATCTTCGGGGTCGATCCGCGTGACGAATTCGGGAACAGCGGGAACGAGAAAATCTCCTTGCTCGGTGCGCACGGTGTAGAGGTCGGTCGCACCGCTCTTGATGTCAATCAGCGTCCCCAATCTCTCGTTCGTGTCAGCATGACGCACCTCGAGCCCGATCAGATCGACGATAAAGAAATCGCCCTCCTCAAGCGGCAAATCCTCTCGAGCCGCATAAACAACGGTGTTTCGCAATACGTTTGCACGCTCCTCGCTGTCCACACCATCCAGGTCCATCAGAACGAATTGCTTGAACACCGATGCGTGCTTGACGCGGCAGGGGCGGTAGGTGCTTCCCTCCCGAAACCAAAGCGTTTCCAGCTCTGCCAGAATATAGGGGGAATCACACCACGATTCCAGCTTCACGGTTCCGCGAAAGCCGTGAGTATTGATGATTTTTCCGCATTCAAGATAGGATTGTTTCATGCTTGCAGGACCTTTCTCTTTTTTTCTGTCAATAGTATAACACAATTCATAGAAAAAAGCAAGGAAAGTTCTGCTATTTCAAAAAAAATCGCTCCTTTTTCAAAAAAATTGGCATTTACGAAAATAATTTACAAATTACCCCTTGTATCTTGCGAGGAAATTGATTACAATATTAGCATCATTGAAAATGGAGGCAAGACAAATGAACCTGATTTTTGCATTGGACGGTGGCACTACCACCACGGGAGGCGGCGCCGGTGGATCGCTCGTGATGATCCTGATGCTGGTTGTGATGCTCGCAGTTTTCTATTTCTTCGGCATTCGTCCCCAGAAGAAGCAGGAAAAAGAAAACAACGCCATGAGAAACAATCTCGCGGTTGGCGACGAGATCACCACCATCGGCGGCATCATCGGCAAGATCGTGAGCATCAAGGAGGAGACCTGCGTGATCGAGACCAGCCACGAGCGCACCAAGATCCGCATCCTCAAAACCGCAGTCAGCCGCGTTGACGTCAAGGCTGAAGACGCAGACAACTGATCGGTCATAAAAAAGCCTCTGTGCGAATATACTTCAACGGTATTATTTTGCACGGAGGTTTTTTTATGCGTAAATTCAGCCAACCAATCTCCCCTGCCCCGTCCCGAACGGCACATCGTGCACCCGCGCGTCACCCGACCTCGGACGAGGCACCCACAGCCCTTTTTCTTCGACATATCGGAAAAAGCCTTGCCATCACTCTGCTCGCAGCAGCGGTTCTCTTGCTCGCCACCTCACTCGCGGCGTATTTTCTCCCCGATCCCGCCGTTGCGATCCCACCGATGGCGCTCCTCGCCGCCGCTCTGACTGCCATGATCGGAGGCTTTTCCGCGGCACGGATTCACGGGCATGCGGCACTTCTTTGCGGTCTTACAAACGGCACGTTGTTTATGGCGGGCATGATCCTCGTATCGCTGTTTTTACACCCTTACGCATCGGGCTACGGCGCGCTCGAATCCTGCCTGTTGCATGTTGGCTTTCCGCTCTGCTCCGTTGTAGGCGCTTATCTGGGTGTTCGGAGACCGACAGCACGAAAAAAGCGAAAATACTGACGCTCCCCGGGGTGAGTTGAATGGAAAGGCATTCGACTCGCTCCTTTTTTACCCGTTCACAAATCGTTCATAATATGTTCATGCCGTTCGGTATCAATTTTCGCAAAAAAAGAGTATAATAAAAAGGATTTATATAAATATTATGGAAAGGATTTTGTCTCGGGATGAAAAAGCTACTCGTTTACCTGCGACCATACAAAAAGGAAACGGTGCTGGCGCCTCTTTTCAAATTTTTGGAGGCGATCTTTGACCTGCTCGTGCCTCTCGTGGTCAAGCAGATCATCGACGTTGGAATTGCCAATGCAGACAAGCCTTATATCGTTGCAATGTGTGCCGTGCTTGTCGGCTTTGCCGTGATCGGTCTCTCCTGCACGCTTGTGGCACAGTTCTATGCTGCACGCGCCGCCGTTGGCATGAGCACCGAGCTGCGCCGCGATCTCTTTGCGCATATTCAGAAATTCTCCTACGCACAAACCGACAAGGTTGGAACCTCAACGTTGATCACACGCATGACCGCCGACGTCAATCAGCTGCAATCGGCAGTCAATCTGACCCTGCGACTCTTTCTGCGCTCCCCCATCATCGTGCTCGGCGCGATGGTGATGGCTTTTACCGTCAACCTCCGCAGCGCGCTCGTGTTCGTTCTGGTCATTCCGCTGCTCACGGCGGTGATCTTTACCATTATGCTCAAGAGCGTTCCGCTTTTCAAGCGCGTACAGAAAAATCTCGATCAGGTTACCGCGCTGACGCGTGAAAATTTGACGGGTGTGCGCGTGATCCGCGCATTTCGCAAGGAAAAAGAAGAGATTGAGCGATTTAACGGGGCAAATGAGGCGCATAATCATATTCAGAACTTCGTTGGTAAGATCTCTGCACTTATGAACCCGATCACGTTGATCCTGGTCAACGGTGGTGTGATTCTGCTCCTGCTCTCGGGTGCCAAGCTCGTGCAAATCGGCGACATGACGCAGGGCGAGGTGGTTGCAATGACCAACTACATGGCGCAAATCCTCGTGGAGCTCGTGAAGTTCGCAAACACGCTGATCACGGTCAACAAGGCGCTCGCCTGTGCCGATCGCATCGAGACCGTGCTCGAAACGCCCGTTGAAACCGAGGTCCTCGACAAACCGGTTGAGGAGGCGCTTGCAGATCAGGCGGTTGTGTTCCGCGGTGTGGGTCTGACCTACGCGGGCAACGCTGCCCCCTCGGTCTCGGAGCTTGACTTTTCCATTCCGCGCGGTGCAACCGTTGGTATCATTGGCTCCACCGGCTCGGGCAAGAGCTCGGTGGTCAATCTCATTCCACGCTTCTACGATGCAACCGAGGGTGAAGTCCTCGTATTCGGACACGACGTGCGCGCATACGATCCCGAAAAGCTCCGCGCTCGCATTGCAATCGTACCGCAAAAGGCGATTCTGTTCCGCGGAACGGTTCGCTCCAACCTCCTTTGGGGCAACGAGGGTGCCACCGATGAGGAGCTCTGGGCTGCTCTCGAGGCTGCACAGGCAAAATCCTTTATTGAAGAAAAGGAGGGCGGACTCGACGCTCCCGTTGCGCAGGGCGGAAAGAATTTTTCGGGAGGTCAGCGTCAGCGCCTCACCATTGCCCGCGCGCTCGTGCGCCGAGCAGAAATTCTGATTTTGGATGACAGCTCCTCCGCACTTGACTATGCAACCGATGCGGCACTCCGCGCCGCAATCGCGCGACTCCCCGAGCATCCCACCGTGATCCAGATTTCCCAGAGAACCGCCTCGATCCGACATGCAGACCGCATCCTTGTTCTCGAGGAGGGCACCCCCGTTGGTATCGGTACGCACGACGAGCTGCTCCTCACCTGCGAGGTCTACCGCGAAATCTATGAATCGCAGTTTCAGAAGGGGGGTGCGGACGCATGAAAAAGCCAAACGCAAAGGCAGGCTTTGATCTGCAGGCAATGAAGCGCGTGCTGGTATATCTGCAGCACTATCGCGTCGCACTCGTCTTCTCGCTCCTCTTTGCCGCCGCAAACGTTGCCCTCACGCTCACCATCCCGCTTCTCACGGGACGCGCGATCGACGAAATGATCGAGATCGGACGCGTGGATTTTAACGCCGTTCTCTATTACGCGCTCCTCATCGGCGGATGTGCCCTGCTTTCGGCACTCTGCCAATGGCTCATGAACGTGCTCAACAACCGCATCACCTACGGTACGGTGCGCAAGCTCCGCCGCGATGCCTTTGAAAAGCTGCAGCGACTTCCCCTCTCCTATTCCGACAACCGCTCGGTGGGTGAAATCGTGAGCCGTATGATGACCGACGCCGATCAGTTTACAGATGGACTGCTCATGGGCTTTGCTCAATTCTTCACTGGTCTGCTCACAATCCTGGGCACGCTCGTGATTATGCTCCTCATCCGCCCCGGTATTGCAGCCGTTGTAATTCTGATCACACCGCTCTCGCTTTTTGTCGCGTCTTTCATTGCAAAAAAGACCTATTCGATGTTCCGCCTGCAATCCGAAACGCGCGCCGAGCAAACCTCGCTGATCGACGAATATATTGGAAATCACAAGGTTGCCGTTGCTTTCGGACGCGAGGATGAGGTGCAGGCAGAGTTTGACGAGGTGAACCGTCGCCTCGGCAAATGTGCGCTTCGCGCAACCTTCTTCTCCTCGCTCACCAACCCCACCACACGCTTTGTGAACAACCTCGTTTATGCGGGTGTTGCACTTGCGGGTGCGCTGATCTCGATTCAAACGGGCGGAGCACTTTCGGTTGGTACGCTTTCGGTGTTCCTCTCCTACGCCAATCAATATACCAAGCCCTTCAACGAAATATCGGGCGTTCTCACCGAGCTGCAGAACGCGCTTGCGTGTGCGTCGCGTCTCTTTGAGCTGCTTGACGAGCCCGAGCTCACGCCAGACGCGCCCGATGCGCGCGTGCTGGAGCATGCCGACGGGTCTGTGAAGCTTGAGCAGGTTGCCTTCTCCTATTCACCCGACCGTGATCTGATCCGTGACCTCGATCTCGCAGTTGCCCCCGGTCAACGCGTGGCGATCGTTGGCCCCACGGGATGCGGCAAAACAACGGTGATCAATCTTCTGATGCGCTTTTACGACGTGAATGAGGGCTCGATCCGTGTCAGCGGCACCGACATTCGCGAGATCACGCGCCCCTCACTCCGTGCCGCTTGGGGCATGGTCCTGCAGGACACCTGGCTCCGCGCCGCAACGATGCGCGAGAACATCTGCATGGGCAAGCCCGACGCCACCGACGAGGAAATGATCGCGGCGGCAAGGGCTGCGCACGCGCATTCCTTTATCAAGCGGCTCCCCAAGGGCTATGACACCGTGCTCGGTGAAAACGGAGGCTCTCTCTCTCAAGGTCAAAAGCAGCTGCTTTGCATCGCACGCGTGATGCTCTGTCTCCCGCCCATGCTCATTCTGGACGAGGCAACCTCCTCGATCGACACACGCATGGAGCTCAAAATCCAGAACGCCTTTGCCGAGATGATGAAGGGACGAACCTCCTTCATCGTTGCGCACCGTCTCTCAACCATCGAATCCGCCGACGTGATTCTGGTGATGCGTGACGGTAAAATCATCGAAAAAGGCAATCACCGCGACCTGCTCGCACTCGGCGGCTTTTACGCCCACCTCTATCAAAGCCAATTTGCAGGGACCAACGTTGAGGACTGACACAAAACGTACTGCAAACGTTCACAAGAAATTCATGCAACAATTCATATTCCATTCATGTTACTGTCCTATAATAGTAAGTAGCAATCATTCAGGAGGAAACAAATTTGCTTGAGCTGAGAAAAATTGTAAAAGAGTATGCCGCGGGCGACTCCAGGGTTCGCGCATTGGCAGGAATTTCTCTCGATTTCCGCGCCAATGAGTTCGTGTCGATTCTTGGTCCGTCCGGATGCGGAAAAACAACGCTTCTGAACATCATTGGAGGACTCGACCAATACACCAGCGGAGACATGCGCATCAACGGCGTCTCCACAAAAAAATATAAGGATGCGGATTGGGATACCTACCGCAACCACTCGATCGGCTTCGTGTTCCAAAGCTACAACCTCATCCCCCACCAAACCGTTCTTGCCAACGTGGAGCTTGCGCTGACGCTTTCGGGTATCTCCCGTGCAGAGCGCCGTGCACGCGCGATCCACGCACTCCGTCAGGTAGGTTTGGGAAATCAGCTCCGAAAGAAGCCCAATCAGATGTCGGGCGGTCAGATGCAGCGCGTTGCGATTGCGCGCGCACTCGTCAACGATCCCGATATTCTGCTTGCCGACGAGCCCACGGGAGCACTTGACACGCAAACCAGCGTGCAGATCATGGAAATTCTGCGCAAGATCTCTAAGAAAAAGCTGATCATCATGGTCACGCACAACCCCGAGCTTGCAGAGCGCTATTCCACGCGCATCATCCGCGTGCTCGACGGTCGCGTGGTGGACGATTCCCACCCCTACCATCCTGCTGCCGAGGCTGCGGCAGGAGCCGAGAAAAAGCAGAATGCGACGGCACCGATGCTGAAGAAAAAGCGCGCTCGCAATCCCTTTGCCATCACCGAAAGGGATATTCGAGAGGCCCAGATCGGTGGCAGCGGCATTGCCCCGAGCAGTCGCAGAAGTCGCAAAAAGCGCTCGATGTCCTTCTTCACGGCAATCTCGCTCTCGCTCAACAACCTCATGACGAAAAAGGCTCGCACCTTTATGACCTCCTTTGCGGGGTCGATCGGTATCATCGGCATTGCGCTGATCCTTTCGGTCTCCACGGGTGTGACGGGATATATCGACTCGGTGCAGCGCGACACACTCTCCACCTATCCGCTCACGATTGAGGGCGAAACACAGGACTTCAGCGCCCTGTTGGCGGCGATGACCGACGTCAACGAAGCGCAAAACGAGGATTTTGATCCCAACAAAATTTACGTGGACGATTCGCTCGGCACAATGATGTCGGCAATGAGTGCCACAAAAACCAACAACCTTGCCAAGTTCAAGGAGCATATCGACAAAAACTACGATCGCATCAAGGATTCGATCAGCGATATCCAGTATACCTATGCATTTGATCTGCAGATTTTCACCGCCGATGGCAAAACGCAGGTATCCCCCACCACGATCTTCGACAACATGGGCTCTGCCTTTGCGGGCGTGAGCGAAATGATGAATTCGATGGGCGGTGGCGGATTTAACGTCATGTCGGAAATGATTAACAACCAAGAGCTGCTCGACGAGCAATACGAGCTGGTTGGTGAGGGCAGCCGTTGGCCCACCGAGGCAAACGAGGTGGTTCTGGTGGTCAACAGGAACAATCAGTTGAGCAAAATGACGCTCTATATGCTCGGCGTGCTCGATCAATCCGAGCTTGAGGACATCATGGAAAATCTGATGATGAACGGCGAATACGACACCACGCCGATCGAGCCCTATGATCTGGAGGACTTTCTCGGCATGGAATTTCTGATTCTGAATACGTCGGATTTCTATGCCAAGAAGCAAAACGCCTTCTATAACGTGGACGGCACCGATTACCCAATCTGGTACGATCAGCGCGACGGAATGTTCGATCAGGAGACCTTTGTGAAGGAGCACGGCACCAAGCTCAAGATTTCGGGAATCGTACGTCCCCGCGAGGGCGCAACCGCCACCTCGATCTCGGGCGCGATCGGCTACACCAAGGCGCTCACCGATTATATCCTCGACCTCAACACCCAGAGCGCGGTGCTCGCACAGCAGAAGCAAACACCCACGCACAACGTGCTCACGGGCCTTTCCTTTGAGCGAATTCCCTACACCAGAGAAAACATCCACGAGCTGATCGAAAAGGTGGATGACGCCACGATGGAGCAGCTTTACGCTTATATGACGCAGCAGATTCTGAACAGTCCTGAGTTTTCGGATCAGCTTGTTGTAACCGACGCAAATTCCCTGCTCGCCTTCTTCTCGATCATGCCCGCCGATTATCAGGAGGAGCTGATCGGAACGATGCTGGAGGTGATCCGCGCGCGTGACCCGAGCGGTATGATGACTGCGCCGATCATGGCGGTTTTGAGCCAAACCACCAACAAGGTTACGGTAACAGCCGATAACGTGCTCACGCTGATGCCGATCCTCTCAATGCAGCAGCGAATGCTCCTGCTTGCAGGCATGCCCGAAACGTCTGCCAACGGACAAATGCCCGCCATCCCTGCAATTCCCGGTTTGATTGAGCTCTGCGGAAATGAAGCAATGCAGGCAATCTATGCAGGGGTGACCGAGCGACTCAAGACACTCACCATCACCGAAGAAAGCTTTACCCTTCTGCTCCAAGGCGGTATGATCCCCGACGAGCAATTTGTCGAGCTTGAGGAAATGCTCTATAAGCTCGCGCCTCAAACCGACGCCACCTATGACTCTGTGCTCAAGGAGCTGGGCGACGCCGAAAAGGCAAATCCCGCAACGATCAATTTCTATGCAAAGGATTTCGAGTCCAAGGACGTTCTGGAGGACTTTATCGCCGAATATAACGAGAGCGTTGACGAGGCAGACCGCCTTCAGTACACCGATATCGTTGGCGTGATGATGTCCTCGGTTACCACGATCATCAATGCAATCTCCTACGTTTTGATCGCGTTCGTGGCAATCTCGCTCGTGGTTTCGTCGATCATGATCGGCATTATCACTTATATCTCGGTGCTGGAGCGCACCAAGGAGATCGGTATCCTGCGTGCGATCGGTGCATCCAAGCGCGACATCAGCCGCGTGTTCAATGCCGAAACCCTGATCGTTGGATTTATCGCAGGTATGATCGGTATTCTTTCAACCATTGGACTGAACCTGATCATCAATGTCATTCTCCTGCATTTCACGGGACTGCCCAACCTCCGTGCCTCTCTCCCGATTGAGGGTGCGATCATTCTGGTTGCAATCAGCATGTTCCTGACCTTTATTGCTGGTCTGTTCCCCTCGGGTATCGCCGCACGGCGCAATCCCGTGGAGGCACTCCGCAGCGAATAAATCAAAAAACAAGACCGTCTCGGCAAAAGCCGAGACGGTCTCCGAGATTGTAGACAAAACTAACATGTTTCGTCAAATTGCTTAAAAGTTTTGGTCAAGCTTTTTCAAAAGCTTGCGGGGTGAAGGGGCAGAGCCCTTTTCTCGCCGTCCGCAGACGGCGAAATTCCTCCCTCGGCGTTCTCTTTTGCAAGCTTTTCTCTTGCGCCTCCTTCCTGCAAGAGAAAAGCGGCTAAGGAGCTTGTGCAAGCTTACAAATCGAAGGTCTTTGGTCTACACTCTCAAAGGGCTGCCTCAAATTGCAAATTTGAGGCAGCCCTTTGTCATTATTTTTTTGCCTTGTAGAGTCGGAACAGGTCCATGTGCTCGCGTGATTGCGCGGGGAGGAGCGCAAAATGCGCGCCGAGACTCAATGCAACCGAGAGGCAGGCGACCAGAAGGTCGGCAGGACCGAAAAAGTGGAGCGACATGCTTCGGTATCCGAGCTGGTTTTGGTAAAAATAGAGCAGAATTTGCGGAAACGCTGCCGAGAGCAGGAGCAAAAGATGCGAGAGGACGAACAGCATGCGGTTGGAGCAAAACAGACGGAACCAACGCTTGGTGCGGTTTGCCTCTTTTGCGGTTGGCGGATAGGAAAAAGCAACCGTTGAGCAGATCGCTGCGGCGAGCGCCATGATCCAATAAGAGATCAGCCCCACCCAAAAGAGAATTCCGAAGCAGAGCATGGCATAGGAAAAGACCACGGCGTAGTTCGAGCCCTCGGTTGCACCCTCCAGCATCGCGCTGCAATCGGCGAGCGTATTGGAAACAAGCGAGAAGGTGGAGAGCGTGTCGTGCGCCTTACCCTCATAAATGAAATAGATATGCGGTACGGCTGCCCAAATGAGCAGGATCACGCCGAGCAGGGCAGGGAGCAGATAGGAGAGGCGAACGAGCGTGCGGCGCGAGCCCGAGGAGAGCGAGATCATTTATTTTCCCCCGCGAGCTTACCCTCCATGAGGAAGGCTGCCTCCATATCGGCGCAGCAGACTGCATAGGCAAGCGGGAACATTTCAAGTGCGCGTCCAACGTTGTTGGTGTCCTCGGTGCCCGAGAAGCCCATGTGGTAGCGGATGGCGAACGCTTCATCGCGCGTCAGACGCATGTAGCCCGAAACGATGTAGACCGATTTCTCACCGTGACCGTAGGGAAGATTGTCCTCAATGGTGTAGTAGGGCACGCTCACCCATTTGCCGTTCTCATCCTTGGCGTTGCGGAAGCTGGTTTTGTAGAAGTTTACCTTGCAGATGTCATGAAGCAGACCCGCAATGGCGATGCTCTCGTCGCTGTAATGCACGCCGTAGAGCTCCTTCATACGCGGACGGTTGAGGATGTCCACCAGACAGTCGTAAACGTTGAGGCTGTGCTGCACCAAGCCCCCCTCGCAGGCGCCGTGGTAGCGCGTGCTGGCAGGCGCCGTGAAAAAGTCGCTTTTCATCAGAAAATCGAGGAGCTTATCCGCGCCCTCGCGCGTGATCTTCTCACGGAAAATTTCGATAAAACGTTCTTGATTGGTCATATATAAATCCTTTCAGCGTGATGTTTTTTGGCATATTCTCCGCCGCTTGAGCGGAGCATCGAGCAGAGCCATTATAGCACAAACGTGCGCAATTGTCAAGGCTTGCCGAGGAGCGGGCGCAGTCTTTTTGCAATACATGCTGCAACGGCGAGCTTCAAAAGATCAAAGGGGAGAAATGGCAGCACCGTGACCGAGAGTGCGGCGAGCGGCGGGGTGTTGGTCATGAGCGCATACCACGCCGTGCCGCAGACATAGCAGATCGGCAGGGCGCAAAGACCCGCCAGAAGCAGACCGCCAAGCCTTTTTGCTCTTGTTGCAAGCGCAGAAACGAGCGGCGCGACGATGAGATAGGACCAAAGATATCCACCCGTTGGTGAGACAAGCACCGACGCGCCGCCGAGTGCACCGCCAAACACGGGCAGACCGCAGGCACCGAGCGCGAGGTAGGCGGCAACCGCGGTCAGGCTCATCGTGGGCGGGAGCGTGAGTGCCGTGAGCAAAACGCCGCAGAGTCCGAGCGAGATCGGAACTGCCCCGATCGGAATCGCAATGGGGGAGAGAACAGAGATCAGGGCGGCAAAAAGCGCACAAACGGTCAGCCGATGCAGCCGCGTATCGGTTCCTTTTTTTGCCATGCTCCATCCTCCTTTTTTTGAAAATATGTAATTATTCTACCATGAAAAAGCGGCTCTGTCAACCCGCGCGGACCGACAGAGCCGTGTTTTTTTGATTGTGGATCATTTCTTTTGCAGCTGCTGCTTGTGGTATTGCAGCGTGTAGAGCTGATAGTAGCGCCCCTTTTGGCGGAGCAGCTCCTGATGGTTGCCCTGCTCGATGATCTCACCGTGGGAGAGCAGGATGATGTTGTCGGCGTGCTGAATGGTGGACAGACGGTGTGCCACGATCAGCATCGTGCCGATGTTCATCATCTTCTCAAGCGAATCCTGAATGAGCAGCTCTGTTTCGGTGTCGATGTTGGCGGTTGCCTCGTCGAGGATCATCACCGCGGGCTTGTGGATGATGGTGCGTGCAAAGGAGAGCAGCTGACGCTGACCAGCCGAGAAATTGTTTCCGCGCTCACGCACGATCTCGTCCAGCCCTCCGTCGAGCTTGTTGATAAAGCTGTCGGCATTCACGTAGCGGCAGGCGTCCATGATCTCCTCATCGCTCACGCCCTCCATATGCAGAATGATGTTTGAGCGGATAGTGCCCGAGAAGAGGAACACGTCCTGCAGCATCTGTCCGAAATGGCGGCGCAGGGATGCGATCTTGATCTTGCGGATGTTGATGCCGTCGATCAGAATTTCGCCCTTCTGAATGTCGTAGTTGCGGCAGATAAGCGAGAGGATGGTGGATTTACCCGAGCCCGTGGAGCCAACGAAGGCAACGGTCTCCTTGGGGCTGATGTGGAAGGAAACTCCCTTGAGCACCCATTCGTCGGGCACGTAGGAGAACCACACGTCGCGGAACTCGATCTCACCGCGCACCTCATCGAGCTCGATCGCGTCGGGATCGTCCACCACGATGGGCTGCATGTCGAGGATGGTGAAGATTTTTTCCGCCGAGGCGAATGCCGACTGCAGCCAGTTGAACTGCTCGGCAAGGCTCTGAATGGGGTTATAGAACTTGGAGATATACATGTAGAAGGTCACGATCGTGCCGCTGGTGAGCACCTGACCGAGAAACTCCACGTCGCGGATATAGCCTCTGCCGCCGAGATAAAGCAGGCAGAGCACCGAGGAGATATAGAGCATGTAGACCACGGGGCGGAAGATGCCGAACACGAAGATCTGATTTTGCTTAGCGCGCGCGAGCTTCCGGCTCTTTTCGGTAAAGTCGCGCATCTTGTGCTCCTCGCGATTGAAGATCTGCGTGATTTTGATACCCGAGAGATTTTCCGAGAGATAGGTGTTGATGTCGGTGGTGCCGTCCTTAACGCGGCGGTATGCGCGGCGCGAGAACTTGCGGAAGATCACCGTAAAGAGCACGATAAAGGGCACGAAGCAGAGCACCATGAGGGTGAGCTGATAGTTGAGCAGGAGCATGGCAACCAGCACGCCCACGATCACAAAGCAGTTCTTGAGCAGGTTGACCAGAATGTTGGTAAAGAGCATCGAGATTGCGTTGGTATCGTTGGTCACGCGCGTGACGAGCTTACCGACGGGGATTTGATTGAGCTGCTCGTGCGAGAGGCTCTCGATGTGACGGAACAGGTCCTCGCGGATTTCCGAGAGGATGCGCTGTCCGGTCTTTTGCAGCACGATGCTCTGCACGTAGGTGCAAACCAGCGAGACGGCAAGAAAGACAACGTAAATCGCAACCGAGCGATAGAGGGTGGGGAGCGCAAACTGCCCCTTGACGGTTTCCTCGATCGAGCCGATGATCAGAGGGGCAACGATATCGTAGGCGATCGAGACGATCATCACGATGCCAACGAACAAAAAGCTTTTCCAATGCGGCTTGGCGTAGGTGAGCAGGCGACGAACGATCTCGCTGTCCTTCATGTTGCGGTCAAAGCCGATCGCCTCCTTTTTGTTTTTCATCGTAGCGTAGGCAACGATGAAAAGGAGCGAGAGGGTGCCGATGATGGCGCCGAGGATGAGGATGGGATAAAATTCACGCATTTTCGTTTGCTCCTTCCTCCTCAAGCTTTTGCAGATCGACCATGCGGCGGTAATCGGGGCAGGTCTCGCAAAGCTCGGCGTGTGTACCGACGGCGATCAGGCGACCGTCGTCGATGAAAACGATCTTGTCCATTTTTTCAATGGTGGAGATGCGGTGCGCGATCAGGATCGTGGTGCGACCCACGCGCGTGCGACGCAGATTTTCGAGGATGCTCTTTTCGGTTTTTGTGTCAACCGCCGAAACCGAATCGTCGAGGATCAGAATGGGGGCGTTCTTCATCAGGGCACGCGCGATCGAGATGCGCTGCTTCTGACCGCCCGAAACGGTGACGCCTCGCTCACCGAGCACGGTTTCGTACTGATCCTGAAATTCCGCGATGTTGCTATGTACGTCGGCAAGTTCTGCCGCCTCACGTACGGCGTCGGAGTCGATCTCATCAACGCCGAAGGCGATGTTGTTCGTGATGGTGTCGCTGAACAGGAAATTATCCTGCGGAACGTATGCGGATGCTGCACGGACCTGTCGGATCGGGATGCTGTTGACGTCGTGCCCGTCGACGAAAAGCGTACCGTCGGGAACGTTGTAGGTGCGCAGAATCAGGTCAACGAGCGTGGTCTTGCCCGCTCCCGTTTTGCCTACCAGACCCACGTTCTCGCCCGCACGGATGGTAAAGGAGATATCCTTCAGCGCGTCAAATTCGCCGTCCGGATAGCGGAATGTGAGACCGCGAAATTCAATATCGCCGCGGATTTCTTCGATTTCCTGCACGTCGGGGCGGTCAACCACGTCGCATTTTGCGTCGAGCAGCTCGCTGATGCGTGCAAGCGACGCCTTGCCGCGCGACGCCATCTCGATCAGCTCGGAGACCGCCATCACGGGCCAGACCACTGCGGTGAAATATCCGATGAACTCCACGAGCTGTCCCGCGTTGAATTCACCCTTCCAGACGAGGAATCCGCCGTAGCCGAGGATCACGGCAACCACCGACTCGACGAACAGCGTCACGCAGATGTGCAGCAGCACCGAGGTTCTGGTGTAGTCCACGTTCGCGTGCTCGTTTTTGCGGTTGAGCTTGTTGAATGCCATCAGCTCGAGCGTTTCCTTGACGAATGCCTTGATCACCGCGATGCCCGAGAAGCTCTCCTGCGAGAAATCCGAAAGATCGGAGAACGCTGCCTGTCGCACGTCCCATTTTTTCATCAGGTGGTTGCCAACCACGGTGGCTGCAACGAGCAGAAATGCCATCGGGATCATCGAAAGCAGGGTGAGCAGGGGGTCCATGCGGTACATCTTCACCACCGCCAGCACACCGAGAAAGAGTGCGTCAAAGAGCATCAGAATGCCCGAGCCGAAGCAATCCTGCACGGTTTCGAGATCGTTGGTAAAGAGCGACATCATGTTTCCAACCTTGTTGACCTGGTAATATTGGCGCGAGAGGTTCTTGCAGTGGTCAAACATGCGGTTGCGAAGGTCGGTTTCCACGCGGATGCCCGAGCCGAAGAAGCAGATGCGCCACAGGAAACGCCCCACCACCATCACCAGGATGATGACGATCAGGGGCAGGCAGATGCGATCGAGCAGAAAGCTCATGTCGAAGGTATGGAGCACGCCGTCCACCTCGACCACGCCGTTGTTCATGCCATTGATCACCATCTGGTAGAGCTCGGGCACGAGCAGCTGGAAATAGTCGATCACGATCAGGGCGATCAGACCCAGGAGAAGCACGGGGCTGTATCGCAGATAGTATCGGTTGATATGCCTTCCGAATATCATTTTGGCAAATCCTCCTTGTTTTTTAGACTAAATTTTATTATAACATATATCATACGGTTTGTCAAAGCATTTTTTGCCGTTTTCGACATTGTTAGAAAAAAGTTCACATTATTAATCGAAAAAGCGCCTCGGATGGGCAAAAAAGAATGACAAAAAAATAACGATACGTGATTAGGGTTTGAAAGGATTGACAAAGGGCGTTTTTTGTATTATAATGTATTATAATATTCTTGCATTCGGAGACGCGCAACGCGCGTCGACGTTAACGGAAAGGAATGAGTGAGCCTTGAAATTTACTTTTCGGGGAGGAACACACCTCCATGAACATAAGGAGGCGGCAACGGCTGCAACCGTTCGTCTGCCCGAGCCTGCCACCGTTTCGATCCCCCTCTCGCAGCACATCGGTGCGCATGCCGATCCGATCGTTGCGGTGGGCGACGAGGTTAAGGTTGGTCAGGTGATCGGCGTGATCAACGCGGGGCTGGGCTGCCCCGTTCACGCAAGCGTTTCGGGAAAGGTGCGGCAGATCGTCACGCGCCACGATGCGCGCGGCGTGCCGATCCGCAACGTCGTGATCGAAAATGACGGACTGCACACCTGGGATCCCACCGTCAAGCCCTGGCACAAGCCACTTGAGGAAACAAGCGCAGCGGAGATCGTTGACATCGTTCGCCGTGCGGGCATCAGCGGTCTTGGCGGCGCAACCTTTCCCACCTATGCAAAGCTGCAAGGGGCGATCGGAAAGGCGCGCACCGTAATTATCAACTGTGCCGAGTGTGAGCCCTATATCACGGCAAACCACCGTCTGCTGCTTGAGAGAGGTGAGACGGTTGTGGACGGGCTTACGATCGTGATGCACGCGCTGGGTGCCGACGAGGGCATTCTCGCCGTGGAGGACAACAAGCCCGATGCGATCAGGCTTTTGCGCGGCCTTCTTGCCGAGAGGGGTGATAAGCGCATCCGCCTGTGCGAGATGAAAACCAAATATCCGCAGGGCGACGAGCGCCAGATTATTTACGCGCTGATGCGCCGCGAGATTCCCGCGGGCAAGCTGCCTGCCGACGTTGGCTGCATCATCCTCAATGCCGAGACATCCTCCGCGATTTCGCGTGCCTTCCGCCGCGGTCTGCCGCTGGTGAGCCGCATCGTCACGGTTGCGGGCGACTGCATCGAAAAGCCGCAAAACGTCCGCGCACCGCTCGGCGTTTCGCTGCGCGAGGTCATCGACTTTTGCGGTGGATGCGTTAAGCCGATCAAAAAGATCGTGAGCGGAGGCCCGATGATGGGGCAGGCGCAATGGGATATTGAGGCACCCGTCACCAAGGGCACCTCGGCAATTCTGGTCTTTTCTCCCGAATACGATGCGATCAACACCGAGCACGGAGCCTGCATCCATTGCGGACAGTGCGTTGCCCATTGCCCGATGCATCTCATGCCCAACTATCTGACGCAGTACGCGCAGGCAAGACGCTACGACGACGCAGCCGCAATGAACGTGATGAGCTGCGTGGAGTGCGGTACCTGTACCTACAATTGCCCCGCAGGCGTGCCGATCGTGCAGTACATCCGCGTGGCAAAGGGCGCCCTTCGCATGAAAAAATAACGCTTTGCTTGGAAAGGAAAGAACCCAATGGATTCGAAATTGACACAGGCGGCAGCGCCCGACCTGCTTACCGTTTCGCCCTCTCCCCATGCGCGGCGCGGTGTCACAACGGCTTCTGTGATGAAGGACGTTCTGATCGCGCTTTTGCCCGCAACGGTGTGGGGCATCTACGTATTCGGCATCCGTGCCGCGCTGGTGGTGCTCACCTGCGTGGTGGCGTCGGTTGTCTTTGAGGCGCTCACGCAGCTTCTGCTCCGACGCACCGTAACGATTGCGGATTGCTCCGCCGCCGTCACGGGTCTCTTGCTCGGACTCAACCTCTCTCCCGCCGATCCGTTCTACGTTCCGATCATCGGCTCTGCCTTTGCCATCATCGTGGTCAAGCAGCTTTTCGGCGGTATCGGCAAGAACGTGATGAACCCCGCGCTGGCGGCGCGCGTGTTCCTCATGCTTGCGTGGACAGGTGAGATGACGCTTTTCCCTGCGGCGTACGATCGCGTGGGACTCGGTGTCGACGCCGTGGCGTCGGCAACTCCTCTGATCGCGCTTAAGCAGGGCGCGCTCCCCTCGGAGTCACTGTTTGATCTGTTCCTCGGTCGCACGGGCGGCTGCATCGGTGAGATTTCGGTGCTCCTGCTGCTCGTCGGCGGCGTTTATCTGCTCGTTCGTCGCGTGATCGCGTGGCACATTCCCGTGTCCTTCCTCGGCACGGTCGCGCTCCTGACCCTCCTGTTCCCGCAGGGTGGGGTGGACCGCATCGACTTCATGCTCGCCTCGCTCTGCAGCGGAGGTCTCATGCTCGGCGCGCTTTTCATGGCAACCGACTACGTTACCTCTCCCGTCACCCCCGTCGGCAGACTGATCTTCGGCGCGGGTTGCGGCGCTTTGGTGGTGTTCCTGCGTTACTTTTCGGGCTACAACGAGGGCGTTTCCTTTGCAATCCTGATTATGAACGCTCTGGTGTGGTATCTTGATATGGCAACCAAGCCTCGCGTGTTCGGTAAGAAACGCCGCGAGGGCAAAAAGAAGAAAGCGGGGGTGTGACCGTGGAACAAACGAAACGAAACGCATGGCTCCCCATGCTCACGGTCGGGCTCAAGCTGCTCCTGATCTGCACCGTGATCGCAGGTCTTGTTTCCTTTTGCTACGCCCTGACCTTTGATGCTTATGAAAAGAATTTGCAGGAAAAGCGCAACCGTGCGGTCAGCTCGATCTTTGAGCGCGACGGTCTGGCTTGCGAGGTGCTCTCCGAGGACGGCAAAACAATCGTTTACGAGGTGTCCGAAAACGGCGCTGCGGTCGGCTACTGCGTGGAGGTCAGCAGCGGTGGCTTCGGCGGTGACGTTGCGGTGATGGTTGGCTACAACGCTGATATGACGGTGTGCGGCGTGAGCATTCTTTCGCACTCCGAGACCCCGGGCCTCGGTGCTCGCGTAACCGAGGACTTCTTCCTCGCTCAATTTGAGGGGCAGAGCGGAGCGCTTGTGCTCGGCTCCGACGTGGATGCCATTTCGGGCGCCACGATCAGCTCGCGTGCGGTGACAGACGGTGTGAATCTTGCCACCGAGACTCTGACCAAGCTTTTGCAATCGAAAGGAGGTGCGGCATGAAGCAACTGATCCGACAGCTGCGAGAGGGACTTCTCGATAATAACCCCTCGCTCGTTCAGCTTCTGGGCATGTGCCCCCTGCTTGCCACAACCACCTCGCTCACCAATGCGGTGGGTATGGGTGCGGCGGCAACCGTGGTACTTATCTGCTCCAACCTCTTTATCTCGCTCCTGCGCAAATTCATTCCCTCGCAGGTGCGCATCGCCGCCTACATCGTCATCATCTCGGGATTTGTCACGGCGGTGGAGCTGCTCATGCGTGCATACTTCTTCTCGCTCTATGAGTCGCTTGGACTGTTCATCCCCCTGATCGTGGTCAACTGCATCATTCTGGCGCGCGCCGAGGCGTTTGCATCGAAAAATTCGCCTCTGCCCAGCGTGATCGACGGCGTTGCCATGGGTTTGGGACTCACCTTTGCGCTCTGTCTCGTTGCCCTGGTGCGCGAGCTGCTCGGCGCGGGTTCGATCTACGGGTTCCGCATTCTTCCCGAGGCGTATCCCGAAATGACGGTCTTTATCCTGCCCGCAGGCGCGTTCCTCACGCTCGGCTTCGTGATCGCCGCGGTGCAGAAGATCCGCAACTCGGTTTCCGACCGCGCAAGAGCGCGTGAGATTGAGGAAAACCGCCGCGATGCGGCAGGCGCCGATGCCAACGGCGAAACAGAAAAAATCGAGGAGGTTGACGCGGTATGAGCTTTGGTAGCGTTCTTTTGATGATGTTCTCCGCGATCCTCGTGGAAAACTTTATTTTCTCAAAATTCTACGGATGCTGTCCCTTCCTCGGGGTTTCCGAGCATCCCGACACCGCGCTCGGCATGGGCATGGCTGTCACCTTCGTTATGACTGTTTCGGGCGCTGTTACCTGGGCGGTTTATGAGTTTTTGCTTGAGCCGTTCGGTCTGGAATATCTCAAAACCGTTGCGTTCATTCTCGTGATTGCGGCTCTGGTGCAGTTTATCGAGATGTTCCTGCGTCGATTCATTCCCTCGCTTTACAGTGCACTCGGCATCTATCTGCCGCTGATTACCACCAACTGTGCAGTGCTCAGCTCGGCGCTCCTGATCGTGCAGAAGGACTACAATTTCATCGAAGCGGTCTGCTTCGGTTTTTCGGCGGCACTCGGATTTACGCTTGCCATCACGGTGTTTGCGGGCGTGCGCTCGCGCATGCAGAATGCCGATCCGCCCCGCGCGTTCCGAGGCTTTCCACTTACGCTGATCACGGCGGGACTGCTTGCGATGGCGTTTTCCTGCTTCTCGGGCGTGAAGCTCTGATTCGGCGAGGAAAGGAGAGGTAACATGGAATTTACAGACGTTTTGATCCCTGCGGCGATCTTTGCGGCGCTCGGAATTGTGTTCGGTGTTCTGCTTGCGGTGGCGTCCAAGGTCTTTGCCGTGAAAACCGACGAGCGCGTGCCCGAGATCATCGAATGTCTGCCCGGCGCAAATTGCGGCGGATGCGGCTTTTCGGGATGCGCGGCGCTGGCTGATGCGATCGTGAAGGGCGAGGCTGCCCCCAATGCCTGCAACGCCTGCAGCGTGGAGGGCATGCGACGGATCGGTGAGATCATGGGAATGGAGGTTGCCGACCCCACTCCCATGTACGCGCGCGTGATGTGCTCGGGCAACTGCAAAACGGCGGTGTTCAAATACCGCTACGAGGGTGCGACCGACTGCATTGCCGCAGAGCGTCTCGGAGGAGGCGACAAGGCGTGCCCCAACGGATGCATCGGACTCGGCACCTGCGTTGCAGCTTGCAGCTACGGTGCGATCACGGTGCAGGACGGCGTTGCCGTGATTGACCCCGCGAAATGTATCGGATGCGGTGCGTGTGCCGCGATCTGCCCCAAGCATATCATTTCTGTGATCCCCGTGAGCAGCAAATATGTGGTAGCCTGCCGCTCGGTTGAAAACGGTGCCACCACGCGCAAGCAATGCTCCGTGGGCTGCATTTCCTGCCGCATTTGTGAAAAGAATTGCCCCGCAGGCGCGATCACGGTCAACGATTTCGTTGCAACCATTGATCAGAGCAAATGCACGGGCTGTGGCATCTGCGCCGAGAAATGTCCGCGTAAGATCATCAAAAGCGTATAAGGAGATCAATGGGTCTGCCTCATGCTTGTGGGCAGACCTCTTTTTTGCGCTTACGTCCTTGCTTTTGTTGCCAATTTGCGCGGAGGTGAATTGTCGAAAACGCCGAACTTTTTGATACAGATGATAAAAAAGCGGCTAAAGACTTGCACATCGGCGCATGCTATGTTATAATTTGTTTACAAAGTTCAAAAAGAGGATGGAGCTATGAAGATAAAAATTGTTGACCGCCCTTATGCGGACGTGGTCGCCATGACCCCGAAAAAGCATCAAAAGCCCCTGCGCGTGCATCCCTTTTTCCGTGCCCTGCTCAAGATCGTTTCACTGCCCGACCTTTGGGCAACCAAATTTTCCTGCAATCGGATCGGCATGGAGCGTCTCGGCAAAGGGGAGCCCTGCCTCTATCTGATGAACCACTCGAGTTTTATTGATCTGGAGATCGTGTCGAGCGTGCTTTTTCCGCGCCCCTTCAATATCGTTGCAACCACCGACGGATTCGTGGGCAAGAATTGGCTCATGCGGCAGATCGGCTGCATCCCAACCAAAAAATTTGTCACCGATCTGACCCTTTTGCGCGACATCAATTACGCGGTCAAGGAAAAGCGTTCCTCGATCGTGATGTTTCCCGAGGCGAGTTATAGCTTCGACGGCACGGCAACGCCCCTGCCCGATAGCATCGGCGGCTTTGCCAAGCGCCTCGGCATTCCCGTTGTGATGATCCGCACCTACGGTGCCTTTTCGCGTGACCCGCTTTACAACGGACTCCAGCGACGCCGCGTGCGCGTGTCTGCCGATATGGAGTATCTGCTCTCGCCCGACGAGCTCAAGGCAATGACGGCGGAACAGATTGGTGCGGTGATCGGGGAAAAATTTGAGTTTGACCATTTTCGCTGGCAGTCCGAGAACGGCGTGCGCGTGAGCGAGCCCTTCCGTGCCGATTATCTCGACCGTGTGCTCTACAAATGCGCCGCCTGCGGCGTTGAGGGCAAAATGGAGGGCAAGGGCACGAAGCTGACCTGCCATGCCTGCGGCAAGACCTACGAGCTTGATGAATTCGGCAAGCTGCATGCCGAGGAAGGCAAGACCGAGTTTGAATTTGTCACCGATTGGTATGCCTGGGAGCGCGAGGAGGTGCGCCGTGAGCTGGAGGGCGGCATCTACGCGCTCGACACGCCCGTGGATATTTGCATGTCGATCGACACGCGCTGCATCTACCGCGTGGGGGAGGGCAGACTCACCCACAGCGACCGAGGCTTCTCGCTCACGGGCTGCGAAGGTCAGCTCGACTACACGCAAAACCCAATCGCATCGTATAGTCTCTATTCGGATTTCAACTGGTACGAGGTTGGTGACGTGATCTGCATCGGAAACAACAAGGCGCTCTACTATTGTTTCCCGAAGGACAAAAACGTTTCGGTTGCCAAGGCGCGCCTTGCCGCCGAGGAGCTTTACAAGATCGCCAAGCGTGCGAACCGCAGCACGGTCGCGAGGAGATAAAACCATTTGACGCACATACAAAAGAGACCGTCTCAACGAAGGGTGTTGAGGCGGTCTCTGTTCGTATCGGCATTTTCTTTGTGTCAAATGAAAAAGACGTACCTGTGTGCAGGCGGGTTGATTTTTAAGAATATAAAATCAAAAAAGTGAAATATAGAAATTAAAAAAACGGAAAACTGCATTTTTTATGAAAAAACACTTGCAATCAGATTGAAAATATGATATAATGAATTTGCAAAACAAGGCGTTCAAGAGTATGATTGCCGATTTTCACGTTTTGTTTTGCTTTTTGATTTTAAGAAAGGAGAATTTACGATGAAAAAAACGATCCGACTTTTCTTGATGATCTTTGTTCTTGCGGTGTTGACCGTTTGTGTCACGGTGCCTGCCGCGGCGGATGATGGACTCCGCAGTGGTATGTGGGGGGATCTGACATGGACGCTTGACGAAACCACGGGCGAGCTCACGATCTCGGGTGAGGGGGAGCTTTCGGGCGAATGCGAACTGACTGATGCGGAAAAGGATGCGACCGTTTCCATCAAGATTGGCTCCGGTGTTACGCGTATTGGTTACAGAGCGTTCCATGATTGGGACGAGGTGAAGAGCGTTACCGTTTCGGATAGTGTGACGTTGATAGATAACAACGCATTCAGTAACTGTGGATCGCTCAAAAACATTGCGTTTTCTGAAAACAGCACGCTTGTATATATTGCTTCATCGGCATTTGAGGATTGCCGTTTGCTGGAGGAGATTGCCATTCCCGACAGTGTAACGGTCATTGGGGATTCTGCATTCAAAAACTGCTCGAGGTTAAGAAGCGTGTCATTTTCCGAAAACAGTAGTCTTACAACGATTGAAGAAGGTGCGTTTGTTTATTGCACGGGACTGACCGAGCTTGCGCTTCCAAGGAGTGTTACAAGCATCGAAGGTAACGTGTTTAACGGTTGCGGACTGACGGCAATCACAATTCCTGAGAATGTGTCGAGCATTGGTGGCTCGGCATTTAAGAACTGTACCGCTTTGAGGCAGGTGGAGTTTTCCGAGAGCGGAAGGCTGACGAGCATTGGAGCTTACGCATTTTCCGGCTGCTCCGATCTTGAAACGATCCAACTTCCCGATGGCCTTGTGAGTATCGCCCAACATATGTTTGCCGATTGCACCTCGCTCAAATCTGTCATCATACCGAACAGTGTAACGAAAATTGACGCCTGTGCCTTTGTAGGTTGCACCGAGCTCACCGAAATCATGATCCCCGAGAACGTGAAAACCGTCGGGCTTTCTGCGTTCGAGAGCTGTAGCAAGCTGTCCCGTGTTGAGTTTGCCGAGAACAGCAAGCTCGAGAAGTTTGACTATGATCCGTTTTTCCTGTGCAGAGCGCTGACCGAGGTCATATATCACGGACCGATTTGCGAATGGGAGAAAATTATTAAGAGAAGCGCGGGGGCATGGACGGAAACGATTCAGTTTACGGTGACAACAGACGGGCATTTATGGGATGACGGTACTGTTACCACACCGCCCACGCATCTTGCGGACGGTGTGAAAACCTTCACCTGCACCAAATGTGATGAAACCAAAACCGAGGACGTTGCCAAGCTGACCGACCATACCTACGGCGATTGGGAATCGGACCGTGACGATCAGCACAAGCATACCTGCGAGTGCGGTAAGACCGAATATGCCGATCATGTCTACGACAACGACAAGGATGCGAGCTGCAACGAATGCGGCTACCTGCGTGAAGTTGCAACGGGCGATTCGAATAAGACGCAATCGGGCTGCGGTGCAAGCGTTGTGAGCGGATGGAGCATCCTGCTCCTGCTATCCGCCGCGACGGGCTGCGTGCATTTCCAAAGGCGAAGAAAAAAATAAATAAAAGGGGCTGTCTCGGATTTTGAGACAGCCCATCCTTTATATTATGAAGTGTTGTTTATTCCAAATCCAAATTTTCGGGACAAAAGACCTCGCACTGCAAGCGTCTGCTCGATTATTCTTCACCTGCGTAAAGCTCGTCAAGCTGCCAACGAATCGGATTTTCGCAGATATAATTCCAATGTCGCTCGTAGTCCGCAAGATCGCGGATGATGTGGTCGTTGGAGCGATATTGCCAGATGTTCATTCCATATTCTTTGTTGCAAAATCGCTTGAAGGTTGATATGAATTTTGAAATCACGCTATTTGATCGTTCTACGTTTACAGGAACGGTTGGCAACCGTTTTTCAATGTCTTTGCCTTTTTCCGTTGTAGGGACAGGCGTCCTCGACTGTCCGTTCTCATTAATATGCAACAAAAGATGAATATGATTTGGCATAATCACATAATGTTCGACGGATATATGATCGTAATATGCGGATAGCTGCTTCATGTATTTGTCCGCAATTTCTCCGTATGTTGTTAATTGGACTTGCGGACAGTCGAGGACGCCTGTCCCTACAATGCGAGATAGGATACACTGTCGTTCTTTGGTGCAGATCGTTAAAAATATTGCGACGTTATCATTGTAATCCGCGCCCTTTAATCTGGTTGTTTTTCTGTTTTTCTTTTCATCCATTTGCATCACCCATGTTATTGTATCCACATCATCGGGAGAGGTGCAATATCTTTGTTTTTTATTCGTGAGCTTTCAGTTTTATGCCATATTGATAGATGGGCTGTCTCGGATTTTGAGACAGCCCATCTTTTATGTTTTGAAGTGTTTTTTATTCCAAATCCAAATTTTCGGGGGAAAAGACCTCGTCATTCAAAAATTCGGAGAGCGACATGTGAAAGCCCTTTGCCAACAAAATGACCGTACTGAGTGTCACGGTCTTGTTCCGACCGTTCATAATGCATTGCATGCTTCCATGCTGAATTCCCGTTTCCTGTTCCAAGCGGTATTGGGACATGTTATTCGCTTTGAGCAGATCGGACACGCGCTTTGCCACGGCATCGTTGACGGTCATGCGGAACACCTCCCATTTCTTTCTGCTCTTATATTGTAGCAGTTTTCTTCGAAAAATATAAGAAGGTATACCTACATGTTTATGTTGACTTTTCCAATTAAATGTGATAACATTATGAAGGTAAATCTACATAGTAGGAGACAAATCATGATTGTAACTTTTTGTGGACATGCGGATTTTCAGAGTAGTAAAGAGATAGAGAAAGAGATGATTGCGATTTTTGAGGAGCAAATCGGGGATGCGAATTGTGAAATGCTATTTGGACAATATGGAAATTTTGATTCCTTTGCTCTCTCTTGCGGTCAAAAATATCAAAAACAGCATTCCAATGTGAAATTGATTTTTGTTACACCGTATGTGAAGGTATCCGCGCAAAAAACGGATGCTTGCCGATTTGATGAAATTATTTATCCGTGTGAAGAGTCGGTTCCGTATCGCTTTGCGATTTCTCATCGAAACAGATGGATGGTAGAACGCGCGGATTTAGTTCTTGCTTTTATAAATCGTTCGTGGGGAGGCGCGTATCAAACCTATCTACATGCCCGAAGAAAACAGAAAAAGATCATCAATCTTGCAAGAAGAGAATTGGAATGATTCTTTCTCTTTTATTTTCCCCAAAAAACTTGACTCCCGCCATTTTTCGTGTTATAATCTATTAGATATTGAAAAAATGCCGTTTGGCAGGTGCGAAACGGCGAGTATGCAAGAAACAGGAGGTCGAACATGACACTTTACGAGGATTTGAAATGGAGAGGTCTGATTCAGGATATTTCCGATCCCAAGCTGATTGATAAATTGAATGCGGGAGGAATGACCTTTTATATCGGCACCGACCCCACGGCGGATAGCCTGCATCTGGGACACTATTCGTCCTTCCTCATCACGCGCCGTCTCGCCGCTGCGGGACACACCCCGCTTCTGCTCGTTGGTATGGCAACGGGTCTGATCGGTGACCCCCGCGGAACCGTGGAGCGCAAGCTCTCCGACCGCGACGAGGTGATGCACAACTACGAGTGCCTCAAGCGTCAGCTGCAAACCATCTTCCCCTATGAGGTGGTCAACAACTACGATTGGGTTAAGGACATCAACGTCATTGAGTTCTTCCGTGACTACGGAAAATATATCAACGTGGGCTACATGCTCTCCAAGGACCTGATCCGCCGTCAGATGGAAAGCGGCATTTCCTATGCCGAGTTCTCCTACATGCTCATTCAGGGACTTGATTTCAAGTATCTGCACGAGCATCGCGGTGTAGACCTGCAGGTGGCAGGCTCCGACCAGTGGGGCAACATCACCACGGGCATCGAGCTGATCCGCAAGACCACGGGTGACGAGGTCTATGCAATGACCATGCCGCTTGTAACCGACTCGCACGGCAACAAATTCGGCAAGAGCGAGGGCAATGCGGTTTGGCTGGACAAGAACAAGACCAGCTCTTATGAGCTCTATCAGTTCCTGCTCAACTCCGAGGACAGCATGGTGATTGAGTACCTCAAGCGTCTCACCTTCCTCTCCCGCGAGGAGATCGAGGCGATCGAGGCAGAGCACAACGCCGCTCCCGAGCGCCGCTTGGCACAGAAGAAGCTCGCAGAGGAAATCCTGCGCGATCTGCACGGTGAGGGTGCTTATGAGTCGGCTGTGAAGATCAGCGAGCTGCTCTTTGCAGGCAAGATCAAGGAAATTCCGCTGGGCGATCTTTTGGCAGGGCTCAAGGACGTTCCGCACTTTGAAACTGCGGGCGGACCCATTATGGACGTGCTCGTTTCTGCGGGCATCTGTTCCTCCAAGCGCGAGGCGCGCGAGTTTATTTCCAACGGCTCGCTCACGCTCAATGGGGATGCGGTCAAGGCGCTCGATCTTGAGATCAATGCAGAAACCGCACTCGGCTGCAAATATGTGGTTATTCGCCGCGGCAAGAAGAAATACTATCTTGGCGAGCTGAAGTAAGAAATAAGAAATAAGAAGAAATGGGACCGTCTCGGTTGAGGCGGTCCCGTTTTTTGGTTTAATCTTCAATACATTCGTAAACGAGATTGCGGAGTGTGGGGTGCACCAAGTGGTAAACGTACTGGCATCCCATCACGTGCGTCGCAAAGTAGAACGCGATCTGCTTTTTGGGGTCCACAAGCGCAAAGGCGCCTGCTGCGCCGTCCCATCCGAACTCGCCAATCGACGAGCGTGACTCCGATACCACGGGATCAATGTGCGCTCTGCCGCAAAGTCCCCAGCCGTAGCCGTAGAGTCTCGAGGACAGAAAGGTGGGGTGAACGGCGTCGGAGAGTTGGTTTTTCCCCATCATGGCAATCGTTTCGGGGCGGAGCAGGGAATAGCCGTCGGGCGTGGTTCCACCGCAGGCAAGCGTGGTCATGAGCTTGATCTGATCGTTTGCCGAGCTGTAAAGACCTGCTCCTCCGCTGTCAAAATTGGGGTTCAGGACATAGGCGTTGCAGGTTTCGGTCGGGATGGGGGTCGATTTCATCACGCCGTGCGTGAAGCGGTAGATTGAACTCATGCGGGGCAGGAGCTCGGCGGGCAGATGATAGCCCGTTTCAGTCATGCCGAGCGGATCAAAGATGTTTTTCTGCACGTAGTCGGCAAAGCGCATCCCCGACACCACCTCCACCACCGCACCGAGTACATCGTGGCAAAGACTGTATTGAAATTTTGTTCCCGGCTCAAAATCGAGCATACCCTCGGCGAGCGCGTTGACAAAATCGAGCGTTCCCGCATCGGGATTCCGACGCATCCGCACCAGGGGCTGGGCGTTGAGATCATAGTTGAGTCCGCCCGTCATCGTAAAGAGATGGCGCACGGTCATCTCGTTCTGCGCGAGCTCGGGCTTGCCCTTTGCATTTTTTACAGTCAGGCGCGCGTAGGCGGGCAGATATTTGGAAACCGGATCGTCGAGCCCCAGCAGCCCCCGCTCCACCAGCCGCATGGCGGCAACGCAGGTTGTGATCTTGGAGATCGAGAAAACGAAATAGAGATCGTCCTGTGCCACGGGACGCGTCTGCTCGGCGTCCGCGAAGCCCGCGCTACCGCGGTAAATTACCTCTCCGCGATGCGAAACGGCAAGCGCGCACCCGGGAATTCCGCAGGCGGGGAGCTTGGCAAGATAGGCATCAAGCTTGGAAAAATTCATGGTCCGTATCCTTTCTCGTTGGATTTTATCCTATTTTTATATATTATAGCACGTCTTATTGCCAAAGTCAACAAAAAACGAAAAAAGAGAATTGAGAATAGAAAAGAAAAAACGCAAAAATTTTATAAAAAATTGGAAAAACCCTTGACAAATCCCAAAAGATATGCTAAAATAGTAAACTGCATTATAATCGCTCGTACTGTGGGCACTTCGCCAAAATGCGACAAATTGGACAGCAGCAATTTGCACAAAAACGCATTTTTGACGGAGCAACCGCGGCGGCACTGAGAAGATTCCGGAGCGTTACCAATATTTTGAATGGAGTGATTGATTTAATGATCCATCTGAAAGATCACAAACTTGGGCAGAACATCATCCGAAAGAGCTTCTCCAGATCGCGTTTCGACTATCCGTTGCCGAATCTGGTGGAGATTCAGACCAAGTCCTACGAATGGTTCAAGGAAGTTGGCCTGATGGAGGTTTTGCGCGATGCATCGCCGATTACCGATTATTCGGGCAATCTGGTGATTGAGTTCATCTCCTATACGCTGGACGATCAGCACCCGAAGTACCCCGTTGAGGAGTGCAAGGAGCGCGACGTCAACTATGCCGCACCCCTGAAGGTCAACGTTCGTCTGACTAACAAGCAAACGGGTGAGGTCAAGCAGGCAGACATCTTTATGGGTGACTTCCCGCTCATGACCGAGAACGGTACCTTTGTGATCAACGGCGCGGAGCGCGTAATCGTTTCGCAGATCATCCGTTCCCCCGGCATGTACTATGCATCCGAAATCGACAAGGCGGGTAAAAAGACCTATTCCACCACCGTGATCCCCTATCGCGGAGCATGGCTGGAATATGAGATTGATGCAACGGGCGTGATGTACGTTCGCATTGATAAGAACCGCAAGCTTCCTCTCACCATGCTCATTCGTGCACTCGGCGTGGAGAGCCGCGAGGATATTTACTCCATGTTCGGCGAGGACGAGCACCTCGTTCTCACGCTGGATCGCGACGAATCCGAGCAGCTTGCCGAGATGAACCGCTCGACGGTTGGCGTAGAGGCACTCAAGGAGATTTATAAGAAGCTCCGTCCCGGCGATCCCCCCATTGAGGAGGCGGCTCGCACCCTTTTGCACAACTACTTCTTCGACGCGAAGCGCTATGATATCGCGCCCGTCGGACGTTATAAATATGATAAGAAAATGGCGATCCACAGCCGTATCGCCAACCGCCGCCTTGCAGAGGACGCAGTGAGCCCGATCACGGGTGAGGTCGTGCTCGAGGCAGGAGCGGTGATTACGCCCGAGCTCGCAAAGGCAATTGAGCACGCTTGCATCAACGAGGTAAAGATCGCGCTGGATAACGGCGACGTGATCAAGGTGATGGGCAACAACACTGTTGAGCCCGTGCATCTGCTCGGCTTCGATCTGGAGGATTGCGGCATTCGCGAAAAGGCGCGCATCCCCGTTCTGCTCGAGATCATGGAGGCATGCGAGGGCGACGTTGACGCGATCCGCGCGATGGCAAAGGAGAGAATTGCTGATCTCTGCCCCAAGCACATCACTGTGGACGATATCTTCGCATCCATCAACTATCTGCTCAACCTGACCCACGAGGTGGGCTCGGTGGACGACATCGACCACCTGGGCAACCGCCGCATCCGTTCGGTTGGTGAGCAGCTTCAGAACCAGCTCCGCATCGGCTTTACCCGTATGGATAAGATCATCAAGGAGCGCATGACCACGCAGGATAACGAAAAGCTGACCGTGCAGGCTCTGATCAACATCCGTCCCGTAACCACGGCGATCCGCGAGTTCTTCGGCTCGAGCCAGCTCTCGCAGTTCATGGATCAGAACAACCCGCTCGCAGAGCTGACGCACAAGCGCCGTCTCTCGGCACTCGGCCCCGGCGGTCTTTCGCGTGATCGCGCATCCTTCGACGTGCGTGACGTTCACTACACGCAGTACGGACGCATGTGCCCGATCGAGACCCCTGAAGGACCGAACATCGGTCTGATCTCCTATCTGACCACCTACGCGCGTATTTCCGAATACGGCTTTATCGAGGCGCCCTACCGCCGCGTCAAGCATATCACCGACGAGGACGGCAACGTTCGTCATCTCGTCACCGATGAGGTCGAGTATATGACCGCCGACGTGGAGGACCGCTTCATCGTTGCGCAGGCAAACGAGCCGCTCGACGAGGAGGGCTACTTTATCAACAAGAAGGTCACCGCACGCGACAAGTCCGAGATCGTTGAGGCAGACGCTGCCGACGTGGATTACATGGACGTGGCACCCAAGATGCTCGTGTCTGTTGCAACTGCGATGATCCCCTTCCTGGAGAATGACGATAACACCCGTGCACTCATGGGATCGAACATGCAGAAGCAGGCTGTGCCGCTGATGGTGACCGACTCCCCGATCGTTGGAACGGGTATGGAGTACAAGGCAGCAATCGACTCGGGCGTTGTTGTAATGGCAACGAGAGCGGGCGTTGTTGAGCGCGTTCAGGCAGACCGCATCGTGGTTGCTTGCGAGGGCGGCGTCAAGGACGTATACAATCTGATCAAATTCAAGAGAACCAACCAGGGCACCTGCTTCAATCAGCGTCCCATCGTCAAGAAGGGCGATTATGTAGAAGCGGGACAGGTGATCGCAGACGGACCCGCAACCTCCAACGGTGAGGTTTCGCTGGGTAAGAACGCACTCATCGGCTTTATGACCTGGGAGGGCTATAACTACGAGGACGCCGTTCTCCTCAACGAGCGTCTGGTTCGTGATGACGTTTACACGTCACTGCACATTGAGGAATATACCCACGAGGCAAGAGATACCAAGCTCGGTCCGGAGGAGATCACCCGCGAGATTCCCAACGTCGGTGAGGACGCTCTGCGCGACCTGAACGCCGAGGGTATCGTGAAGAAGGGAACCGAGGTTCGCTCGGGCGACATCCTGGTTGGTAAGATCACGCCCAAGGGCGAGACCGAGCTGACCGCAGAGGAGCGCCTGCTGCGCGCGATCTTCGGCGAGAAGTCCAGAGAGGTGCGCGACACCTCGCTGCGTCTGGCTCACGGAGAGGCGGGCATCGTTGTTGACGTGCGCGTATTCTCGCACGAGCAGGGCGACGAGCTTCCCACGGGTGTGAACAAGGTTGTTAAGGTTTATATCGCACAGAAGCGCAAGATCTCGGTGGGAGATAAGATGGCAGGTCGCCACGGTAACAAGGGTGTCGTTTCGCGCATCCTCCCGCCTGAGGATATGCCCTTCCTGCCCGACGGCACGCCGCTTGACATCGTGCTCAACCCCCTGGGCGTTCCTTCGCGTATGAACATCGGTCAGGTGCTTGAGGTTCACCTCGGCATCGCCGCAAGAAAGCTCGGCTGGAAGATCATGACCCCCGTGTTCGACGGCGCAAACGAGAAGGATATTCTCGAGTGCCTCAAGGCTGCGGGCATGCAGAGAGATCTGTTCCCGCTCGAGAACCCCGAGGGCAAGGACCTCTATGAGGAGACCACCGATGCCGAAACGGGTGAAAAGACCCTGCGCACCCTCTCGATGGAGGAGCGCGCAAACGAGGAGTTCATGAATCAGCTCCGTGCAGAGCACAGACTGAAGGTTATGGACGGTAAGACGATCCTTTACGACGGCCGCACGGGTGAGCCCTTTGACAACCCCGTAACGGTTGGTATCATGTATTATCTCAAGCTGCATCACCTTGTTGACGATAAGATTCACGCACGCTCCAACGGTCCCTACTCTCTCGTCACGCAGCAGCCCTTGGGCGGTAAGGCTCAATTCGGCGGCCAGCGCTTCGGAGAGATGGAGGTTTGGGCACTCGAGGCATACGGCGCGGCTTACACGCTGCAGGAAATCCTGACCGTGAAGTCGGATGACATCAACGGACGCCGCCGTGCATACGAGGCAATCATCAAGGGACAGAACATTCCCACCCCCGGTATTCCCGAATCCTTCAAGGTGCTCGTCAAGGAGCTGCAGTCGCTCGCACTCGACGTTCGCGTGCAGGATAGAGACGGCAACGATCTCGAGCTTTCCGAGCTTTGCCGTGAGGAGGAGAGTGCGCCGATGAGCCGTGCGGATGCATCCGCGATCGACGACGTGCTCAGCCACAGCGTGGACGACGGCGCCCTGCGCAAGTCCTTCCTGCTTGAGGACGAGGACGGCAACGCCATCGACGACGAGGATGAGGATGAGGAATATTACGATGACTCCGAGGGAGACGAGGACTACGGTCTGGATTTCTCCGATGGGGATGACAACGAATAAATTGGAAAGGATTCATGGTTACAACTGTGGAGCATAACGAATTTTATTCTATCAAAATCGGTCTGGCATCTCCGGATATGATTCGAGAATGGTCGTACGGTGAGGTTTCCAAGCCTGAAACGATCAACTACAGAACGCTCAAGGCCGAGATCGGCGGATTGTTCTGTGAGCGTATCTTTGGCCCGACCAAGGATGGCGCTTGTATGTGCGGAAAGTATAAGAACTCGCACAGCAAGGAGATCATCCGTTGCGAAAAGTGCGGCGTTGACGTCACCACCAAAAAGGTGCGCCGCGAGAGAATGGGACACATCGAGCTTGCTGCTCCCGTTTCTCACATTTGGTATTTCAAGGCCGTACCCTCGCGTATGGCACTCGTATTGGATATGTCCCCCAAGGCTCTCGAGCAGGTGCTCTACTTTGCCGAGAACGTGGTCCTCGATCCCGGCAACACGCCGCTTGAGAAGGGAACCGTGCTCTCCGAGAAGCAGTATGCAGAGGCACGTGAGCTCTATGGCGACGAATTCCGCGCAGGCATGGGCGCCGAGGCGATCAAGGAATTGCTCGCAGGCATCGACGTCCCCGCCCTTGCCGCCTCGCTCAAGGAGGATCTGGAAAACTCCTCGGGACAGAAAAAGACGCGCATCATCAAGCGTCTGGAGGTGATTGAGGCATTCCGCAAGTCGGGCAACCGCCTGGAGTGGATGATCCTCGACACCATCCCCGTGATCCCGCCCGATATCCGCCCGATGGTGCAGCTCGACGGCGGTCGCTTTGCAACCTCGGATATCAACGAGCTCTACCGCCGCATCATCAGCCGCAACAACCGTTTGCGCAAGCTGATGGAGATCCGCACGCCCGAGATCGTGATCCGCAACGAAAAGAGAATGCTGCAGGAGGCTGTTGACGCACTCATCGACAACGGTAAGCGCGGCAAGCCCGTAACCGGTGCCTCCAACCGTCCGCTCAAGTCTCTCTCCGAGATGCTGCGCGGTAAGCAGGGACGCTTCCGTCAGAACCTGCTCGGTAAGCGCGTGGACTATTCGGGACGTTCGGTTATCGTTGTGGGCCCGAACCTCAAGATTTATCAGTGCGGTCTGCCTAAGGAAATGGCGATCGAGCTGTTCAAGCCCTTCGTAATCAAGAGATTGGTTGAGATGGGCAAGGCAACCAACGTCAAGGACGCGCAGAAGAAGATCGACCGCGCCTACGATCCGCTCAACGCATGCGTTTGGGATGCGCTTGAGAACGTGATTAAGGAGCACCCCGTGCTCCTCAACCGCGCACCCACTCTGCACCGTTTGTCGATTCAGGCATTCGAGCCTGTGCTCGTTGAGGGTCGCGCAATCAAGCTGCATCCGCTGGTTTGTACCGCGTTCAACGCCGACTTCGACGGTGACCAGATGCCCGTACACGTGCCGCTTTCCGCAGAGGCACAGGCAGAGGCACGCTTCCTGATGCTCTCTGCCAACAACCTGCTCAAGCCCATGGACGGTAAAGCCGTTGCCGTTCCTTCGCAGGATATGATCCTCGGTTCTTACTATCTGACGATGGAGAAGGACGGCGAGCCCGGTGAGGGCGGCTGCTATCGTGATTTCAACGAGGCAATGTGCGCTTACCGCAACGGTGTGCTCGGTCTGCACGCAAAGATTCGCGTGCGCGTGTTCAAGGAGATCGACGGCGAGACCAAGTCTGCTGTGATCGAAACCACGCTCGGACGCCTGATCTATAACCAGCCTCTGCCGCAGAACCTCGGCTTTGTGGACAGAAGCAAGCCCGAGAACCTCTTTAAGCTTGAGGTTGAGTTCGTGATCAAAAAGAAGCAGCTCGGTCAGATCATCGACCGCTGCATCCGCAACAACGGCTTTGCCGTTTGTGCAAAGATGCTCGACGAGATCAAGACGATGGGCTATCAGTATTCCACCAGAGCGTCCTTCTCGATCTCTGTTTACGACATGACGATCCCGGACGAAAAGCCTGCCCTCATCGAGGCAGCGCAGAAGCAGGTGGACGTTCTCAACAACTACTACCGTCAGGGCTTTTTCTCCAACGAGGAGCGCTACAACGCCGTGATCAAGCTGTGGGATAAGACCACCAACGACGTAACCGCTGCTCTGCAGAATAGCTTTAGCCAATTCAACCCGATCAAAATCATGTCCGATTCGGGAGCCCGCGGATCTGTCGCACAGATGCGTCAGCTGGCGGGTATGCGCGGACTGATGTTCGCAACCAACGGACGTACCATCGAGATCCCGATTAAGTCCAACTTCCGCGAGGGTCTGAACATCCTGGAGTATTTCATGGGTGCAAAGGGATCGCGTAAGTCGCTGTCGGATACCGCACTCCGTACCGCAGACTCGGGTTACCTGACCCGCCGTCTGGTTGACGTTTCGCAGGAGGTTATCGTGCGTGAGGTCAAGTGCGATACCACCAAGGGCGCATGGGTCAATGACGTCATCGACGAAAAGGATAAGAACGTACTCGAGCCTCTGGCAGACCGTATCATCGGCCGCTTCACGATGGGCCCCATCGTCCATCCCGAAACCGGCGAGGTCATTCTCGAGGACGATCAGATGATCACCGAGGAAACGGTGGACGCAATCGAAAAGGCAGGCATCAAGAGCGTGCATATCCGCACGGTGATCCAGTGCCATGCAAAGCAGGGTATCTGCGCACACTGCTACGGAGCCGACCTTGCCAACGGTAAGCTGGTGCAGGTGGGTGAGGCAGTTGGTATCATCGCCGCACAGTCGATCGGTGAGCCGGGTACGCAGCTGACCATGAGAACCTTCCACTCGGGCGGTGTCGCAGGCTCGGATATCACCCAGGGTCTGCCTCGTGTCGAGGAGCTTTTCGAGGCTCGTCAGCCCAAGAAGGCAGCCATCATGAACGAGATCAGAGGAACGGCACACATTGGTATGGCGGAGAACTCCAACATCCACGTTGTCACCGTTCACCCCGACATGGAGCAGCCCGAAGGCGTTGTTCCCGAGGTCAAGGAATATCAGATTCCTTACGGCACCAAGCTTGCCATCGTTGAGGGTCAGCACCTCGAGGTTGGTGAGTCGATGACCGAGGGAAGCAAGGCTCCTGCCGACATCATGAGAATTCTCGGTCTGGATGCCGTTTACGAATATCTGATCAAGGAAATCCAGAAGGTTTACCGTTCGCAGTCGTGTAACGTAAACGATAAGCACGTTGAAATCATTGCTCGTCAGATGACCCGCAGAATGCGTGTCGAGGCGAGCGGAGACACCGAGCTTCTGGTTGGTTCCGTGGTTGATATGTTTGAGTTTGAGGAAGCGAACAACACCGTTGACGCACGCATCGCCGCTGGCGAGGTGGGTCTTGCCCATGCAGAGGCAAGCACGGTGCTGCTTGGTATCACCAAGGCGTCGCTGCAAACCGAGTCCTTCCTGTCCGCCGCATCCTTCCAGGAGACCACCAAGGTGCTCACCGAGGCAGCGATCCGCGGAAAGGTTGACCGTCTGCTCGGACTCAAAGAGAACGTCATCATCGGTAAGCTCATCCCCGCAGGTACGGGTATGGATTGCTACCGCGGCGTTGGCGTTCAGCATAATGAGCCCGCACCCGTTTCCGAAGAGGAGACCGCTGCGGTCTGATCCAAACAATCCAATATCTTAAAATAAGAAACAGGCGTCTCAGATGAAAATTTTGAGACGCTTGTTTTTTATATTCATAAAAGTAATGTGAAAAAATAAAATAATTGAAAAAGCAATATGATTTTTCTACAATTTTTGAATGAAGTATATTGACAACTTTTGAAAGACGTGATATAATGGAGTTGGCAAATAAGCCGAAAAACAAGTCGGAGGTAAAGAAAATGAAAAGATTATTGCTTTTGGTTTGCTGTTTTGTTCTCATGATTGTTGTTTTTGCTTCTTGTGTGACGCAAACGCCCCCTCAAAATGGGTCGGATAAATCCACTGCGGGGGTGACGGGTGGAGCAGGCGATGAAACAACTGCCGAGCCAACGCAGGAGACCACGGCGGAGCCCGAAACCGAGGATCCTTGCCTGACTGCGCATGATTATCAGAACCGTGTGTGCACGCGGTGCGGTGAGAAGCAACCGAGCGAGGGCTTGAAGTTCCAGTTCAATGAGTTCTATCAGGGCTATCTGCTTGACGGACTCGGCACCTGTACCGATACGGAGATCATCATTCCTTCTGTGTATCAAAACTATCCTGTGGTCGGAATCACCAGTAGCGCATTTCGGAATGGTAAGAGCCTGACCAAAATTGAAATTCCCGATAGCGTGTTTTTTGTTTTCGGGGATGCTTTTGATAATTGCAAGCAGGTGCTCCAAACCGAAAACGGGATCTCTTATCTGGGTAAATGGGCAATCTCCTGTCAGGATAAAACGCTCACAACCTATGAGCTGCGACCTGATACGCGCGGGCTTGCCACGGGCTTGTTTGGCAGTTGTGTGAATCTGACCTCAATTACGCTCCCGGACGGCTTGTTTGCAATTTCGGGTACTGCATTTATGTATTGCACTTCTTTGACAGAACTTGAAATTCCGAGCACTGTTCGACATATCGGGGGGAATGCTTTTGAGAATTGTAAGAACGTATCAAATCTCACGATTCCGAATGGCGTAACCTACATTGCGGACAGAGCATTTTCACATTGCAAAAAAATAAAGAGCCTTGTTCTTCCGGAGGGAGTGACACTGATCAAAAGGGAAGCGTTTAGCTATTGCATGGATCTGAAAACGATTTTTATTCCCAAAAGTGTGACGAAAATTGAAGCCAGGGTTGCAGAATATTGCATGGATCTGGAGTATGTTTTCTATGCCGGCACGAGGGAGGACTGGAGCTCGGTAGACATTGATCTAACGGAATATTCCAGCGGAAACAACATGACAAATGCGAATGCAGATTTGATGTTTAGGCTTCACTATTATAGTGAAACCGCGCCGACCTCCAAAGGTTACTATTGGCACTACGTCGACGGTGTGCCGACTCCCTGGTGACGGCAGATCGGATCATATTTTTTCGGCGGGGGGATGCCTGTGTGGCGTCCCTCCGTTTTTTGTTGTTGTCATTTTGTATGACAAAATCCAACGCAGTGGGAGAAAATTTCGTTTGATTTTTTGTGGGGTAGGCGCGAAAAAATGCGTCAAAGGTCTTGCAATTTGAGCGTTTTTTTGATATAATAAAATATCATTCAGAAATAACCGAGCGATCGGGAGAAGAGAATAACGGGAGGAACGATCATATGCAGATTACAAAAAGACCCGAAAATATGGAGCGCATTACCACCAAGGCGCTCGCCGATGCCTTTATCGAGGCACAGGTAGCAGAGGTTCGCGCACAGGTTGGCGACAAAAAGGTGCTGCTGGCACTGTCCGGCGGAGTGGATTCGTCGGTTGTTGCCGCACTTCTGATCAAGGCGATCGGAAAGCAGCTCGTTTGCGTGCACGTTAACCACGGACTCATGCGTAAGGACGAGTCGGAGAACGTTGTGGAGATCTTCCGCAATCAGCTCGACGCAAACCTGATTTACGTTGACGCCACCGACCGTTTTCTCAACCTTCTGGCAGGTGTTTCGGACCCCGAGCGCAAGAGAAAGATCATCGGCGAGGAATTTATCAACGTGTTTGCCGACGAGGCACGCAAGCTCGACGGTGTTTCCTACCTCGCACAGGGCACGATTTACCCCGATATTCTCGAGAGCATCAAGCAGGCAGAGGGCAAAAAGGCGGTCAAGTCGCACCACAACGTGGGAGGTCTGCCCGAGGATCTGCAGTTTGAGCTCGTGGAGCCCGTAAAGCTTCTGTTCAAGGACGAGGTGCGCGTGGTTGGCGAGGCGCTTGGTCTGCCGCATGCAATGGTCTACCGTCAGCCGTTCCCCGGTCCCGGACTCGGCGTTCGTTGCCTCGGCGCGATCACCCGCGACCGTCTCAACGCACTCCGCGAGGCAGATGCGATCCTGCGTGACGAGTTTGACAAGAACGGACTCGCAGAGAAGGTATGGCAGTATTTCGTGGTGGTTCCCGACATCAAGAGCGTTGGCGTGAAGGACGAGAGCCGCTATGAGGGCTGGCCCGCGATCATCCGCGCCGTGAACACCACCGACGCCATGACCGCCACCATCGAGGAGATTCCCTATGCGGTTCTGCACAAGATCACCGCACGCATCACCGCCGAGGTGGAGGGCATCAACCGCGTTCTGCTCGACCTCACTCCGAAGCCTGTTGGCACGATCGAGTGGGAATAAGCCGACTGATTTGTTCTGCGTGCATCTATTGTGCAAGGAAAAAGTGAGTCTACTAAATAAATAAATAAGAGGCCTTGCAGAAATCAAATTCTGCAAGGCTTTTTTCTGTTGACAAGCCCTGTTGATTATGCTATAATAAATTCACAGGAGGCTTCCGCAACGGTCGGGTGACCTCTGCAAGGCGTTAAAATTTTTCTGAAATTGTAAAAATGAAAAGGATATTTGGCGCTTCCACATGACAACTCAAAATAAGGAATACAACCGAGGAGGATGAATATGCCAACATGTTTTATTATTTCTCCCATTGGAGAAAGCGGATCCGAAATTCGCAGAAATGCAGATGACCTTCGCGATTTGTTGATCAAGCCCGTTCTGGAGCCGATGGGCTTCAACGTTGTTCGCGGTGACCACCGCTCGGAGGCGGGACAGATCGACATCGACGTTATTCGTGCGGTGCAGGACTCCGATCTGTGTATCATTGACGTCAGCCTCCCAAACCCCAACGTTTACTATGAATTCGGACGCAGAGACGAAACCGGAAAGCCGCTGATCCTTTTGAAGAGCAAGGGCAGCGACGATCTTCCCGTTGACGTGGCAACCAGACGATATATCGAATACGATCTGGACTCCCGCAGAGGCATCATCGACGCGATGGAGCAGCTGCGCGCCTTTGTCGGTCCCATCGTTGAGCGAGGCTTTGAATCCAACGGAAACGGCTCGTCGCTCTCCGAGCTTGCCGAAATTCTGAAAAGGGTGGAGCGCAAGATCGACCGTCTTGAGACCGCCAAGTCGAGCGCGTCGAGCGCGTTGAGCGCTGGAGAGGCGGATGACGAAACCAGATCGCATCCCGTGGAAGTGTACCGTCTTGCAATTCAGCAGAAGAACATTCCCTTGGCAGAGCGCGCAATGGAGCAGCTCAGATACAGAATGGATGAATTCCGTTGGCTGGATCAGGTGGTCGAGAACGTTGCAGCACTCGGCTCCTGGAAGGCAGGCGACCTGATGATCCAGAATGCGGTCAGATTTATCGACAGCAGCATGGAAATGAAGGACAAGATGGATTATCTTGGTTGTCTCGTATCCAATCTGACCCGAACCGATCGCGAAATGGACAATCTGGATTTGGTTGTGCAGATTTGCGAGTCGCTCACCGTGCTCAGTGCAAACGAGGAGCCCGAGTTGCGTATCCAGCCGTATAACCAGTTGAACCGTCTGTATTATGGTATTTACGGCACAACCAGGGATAAAAAGTGGTTGATGAAGTCAATCGAGGCGCTCGAGAAGGCATTGAAGATCGACGAGGAGGAGTCGTTCCTGCACTATAATATCAGCGTGTGTCTCCACAAGATCGGTGAGTTGGATGCGGCATTGCAGCACATTCTGCGTTGTGTAGCGCTGGACGGCGATGATTATGATGACGATCACCTGGAAACTCTTTGCGAGCTTCTGCATGAACGGCAGGATCCCCGCCTGGCAGATTCTCTTGCATTGCTGGAGCAGGTGAGCCCGGTCAAGGCGAAGCTGCTCAGAAACCGCTTCAATCAGTAATTCACCGCGTTTTTTTGAGCAGGAGCGCTCTGATGATTTGATCCCGATTTCACAAATAAAGGGTGTTTCAAATGCGCATCGCGTTTGAGACACCCTTTTTTTACACTTTTCAAAATTTTTTTGAAAAAACACTTGACAAAGCAAATACTTCGTGATATGATGTATTACACAAGAGGAGGTATGATATGGATGCTCAATTGAAAAGGGGGATGCTGGACGTGTGCGTGTTAGCCGCGATCAAGAACGAGGACTCCTACGGATACAAGATTATCAAGGATATGAAGCCCTATCTGGAAATGTCGGAATCCACGTTGTATACGATTCTGAAGCGCCTGGAGGCGGCAAAAATGCTCACTGTTAAAACGGCGGAGCACAACGGCAGATTGCGAAAATACTATCACATCACCAAGGCAGGGCTTGGACGTATTGCGGATTTTAAGGACGAATGGCGCGAGGTGATGTCAATCTATCAATTTGTGATCAAGGAGGATGAGAAACCATGACAAAAATTGAATTTTTGGATGCGCTTCGGAGGCGGCTTTCGGGTCTGCCTCGGCAGGAGATGGAGGACCGTCTTGCCTTTTGGAGTGAGATGATTGAGGACAGAAGGGAAGCGGGGCTCTCCGAGGAGGATGCCATTCGGGACATCGGCTCGGTGGAGGAGGTTGCGTCGCAGATCATTGCCGACGTGCCGCTCTCGAAGATCGCCAAAGAACGGATGCAATCGAAAACGCAGCTGCGCGCTTGGGAAATTGTGCTCCTGGCGGTCGGGTCTCCGATCTGGTTTTCCCTGGCAATTGCCGCATTCGCGATCATTCTTTCGCTCTACGCGGTGCTGTGGTCGCTGGTCATCTCAATTTGGGCGGTTTTCGTCTCGCTTGCGGCATGTGTCGTTGGCGGTGTGATCGCGGGGATCGTGTTTGTTTGCGTTGGACAGGCGCCCTCCGGTATTTTCCTGATCGGCGCGGGCATTGTCTGCGCAGGGCTTGCGATCCTGTTTTTCTTTGGCTGTAAGGCGGCAACGAGGGGCGCGCTGCTCCTGACGCGTGCGGTCGTCTTGGGAATTAAAAAATGCGTTGTTGGAAGGGAGAGAGCGTCATGAGTCATGCAACGAAAATCTGGCTTGGCATAGCCTTTGCGCTGATTTTGATTGGCGGATTATTGTTTGTGGGGGTGATGAGCATGCTCAAATGGGATTTTACAAAATTATCAACCGTGAAATACGAAACGAACACGCACGAGATCAGCGAGGGCTTCTCGTCGATTGCGGTGAATACCGAAACCGCCAATATTGTGTTCGTTCCCACCGCTGATGCTGCATGCTCGGTGGTTTGCCACGAGCAAACGAACATGAAGCACGCGGTTTCGGTTAAGGACGGCGTGCTGACGATTGAGGTGGTGGACACGCGAAAATGGTACGAATACATCGGCATCAGTTTCACGTCTCCCAAGCTCACGGTCACGATCCCGGCAGGGGAGTACGCCTCGTTGGCTCTGCACACCGACACGGGTAGCGTGGAGATCGCAAAGGATTTTTCTTTTGAGAGCATGGATGTTTCGGGGCACACGGGCACGGTGACAAATCACGCCTCGGTTGCGGGTGAGATAAGAATCAAAACAACCACGGGCGGTATTCGCGTCGAGAGTGCTTCGGCGGGCTCGCTTGCGCTTTCGGTTTCCACGGGTGCCATTTACGTGAGCGACGTTGCTGTTTCGGGCGATGCCTCGGTCAACGTGAGCACGGGCAAGACCGTTCTCACGCGCGTGACCTGCGGCAGCTTGACCTCCAAGGGCAGCACGGGGGATATTCACATGGAGGACGTGATCGCTTCGGGGCGCTTCTCGATTGAGCGCGACACGGGTGACGTGCGCTTTTCGCATTGTGACGCCGCCGAGATTTCCGTGCGCACCGACACGGGTGACGTGAAGGGCAGTCTCCGCACGCCGAAGGTGTTTGACGTGCACACCGACACGGGCAGAAGGGAATATCCCAACACCGTCACGGGTGGCAGATGTGAGATCCGCACCGACACGGGCGATATTCAGATCACGCTGGATTGAGCATCGACGTTGATTTGCCACGCAAAAACTAAAAACGGCAAGAATTTTCTCATTCTGCTTGCAAGCAATCGGTTTTTGTGGTAGAATAAGCGCAGAAAGCTCTGCTTTGTGGTAGAATCAAGCAAAAAAAATATGAATTTGGACCTGATGCGTATGCCTTGGGCGGGAGGAATGATATGAAATTTTTGATCGACAGCGCCGACGTCGCGCGCATCCGCGAGCTTTGGCGCACCTATCCCTGCGACGGTGTGACCACCAACCCTTCGATCCTTGCCAAGAGCGGCAGACCGCCCTTTGAGGTGCTTTCCGAAATTCGCGCCCTGATCGGCGAGGATGCCGAGCTGCACGTGCAGGTGGTGTCTGTCGCGGCGGAGGATATGATCCGTGAGGCGGAGCGCATCACGTCGGAGCTCGGCAAGGGTACCTTTATCAAGATTCCCACAACAACCGAGGGCGTGCGTGCCATGCGTTTGCTCTCGGAGCAGGGCTACCGTATCACCGCAACCGCGATCTATGCCCCCATGCAGGTCTATCTTGCCGCAAAGGCGGGTGCGAAGTACGTTGCGCCCTACGTCAACCGCATCGACAATCTTGGTTACGATGGCGTTGCAACGGCACAGCGTATGCAGAATATTCTCGAGAACAACGGCTTTGAGACCGAAATTCTCGCCGCAAGCTTCAAAAACGTCCAGCAGGTGCTCGCGCTTTGCGAGTACGGTGTGGGAGCCTGCACGGTTGCCCCCGACGTGATCGACGCCTTCCTCAAAAACGAGAACGTGGACGCGGCAGTGGGCGCCTTCACGCGTGATTTCGCGTCGCTCTGTGGGGACGGCGAGACCATGCTTACCTGCAAATAAATCAAAAAAGATAGGACAGTACAATAGAACTGTCCTATCTTTTTTGATTTCGGTATTGTGTTGGCGTCATGCCAACGCCTGCGAGAAAGGCGCGGTTGAAGCTGTTGATCGAGGAAAAGCCGCTTTGCAGCGCAACCTCGGATATGCGATGCTCCCGTGAGCGGAGAAGCTGCTTGGCGTAGTCGATGCGGTAGGAGGCGAGAAAGGCGCGAAAATTCATGCCCGTGAGCGCGTGGAGCGCCGAGGAGAGATATTTTTCGTGATAGCCTAACCTTTTTGCCAGATCACCAAGACGAATATCCTCGCGGAAATTTTGCGAAATGTATTCAATCACCTCATGGTAGAGCGAGTATTTTCCCGCATTTTTGGGTGTTGCCTTGGCAGATCGGAGCAGCTCGTCGCAGATCAAATTCAAAAGACCGCAAAGCCGCAGGGTGTCGTCTGCCTCTGTGCGCTCCAGCTCGTCGAGCAGCCCTCGGTGCGCGCGCATATCCAGCACGGGCTCGCTGAGCCAGGCATCGCCCAGCAGCTCGAAAAGAACGGGAATATGATCGTTGGAAAAGACCGCACAACGCATAAAGGATTCGGTTTCGTCGGTGTATTCGTGAATTTGATTGGGGAGAATGAAGATCAGGTGATCGGGGGGCAAGTGATATTTTTGACCGTTGACGATCACGGTTGTGGTGCCGCTTTTGGTGAAGGCGATCTCGCTGAATTCATGGATGTGCGGCGGCATCACCCAATTGCGGTGAACGTTGCTTCGGTATTCGTATCGCTTGCCGATATTTTCTTTTTGATAAGTAATCATCGCCCCGACCCTCCAAAATCTTACCTTTTGGTGATATTTTATCATATTTTGGATTGAAAGTCAAGACATTATCGTTTATTATAATATTATACTGTATTATGAAGCGAAAAGGGAGGCGTTGCCGATGGAGCAGATCAGAATTGAGGGTGGCGGGTATACCGCACAGATCGACGTGTCACACGGAGCAAACTGCATCAGCCTGCGCCATCTGTCAACGGGGGCTATGATCCTGCGCGAGCCGACCTGCGGCGAGGGCGAGCCCGACAATCCCTATCTCTACGGCATGCCCATCCTCTTTCCCGTCAACCGCATCTCGGGTGGATATTTTTCACTCGACGGGAGAGACTACCGATTTCCCATCAACGAGCCCAAAACGGGATGCCATCTGCACGGAACCCTACATCGCACGCCCTTTGCGGTTGCGGAGCAAACGTGTGATCGCGTGGTCTGCACCTATCGCTCGGCGAGCTACCACGGCTTTCCGCACGATTTTGAAATCCGCATCACCTATGCACTCTCGGAGCGAGGGCTTTTGCATCAAACAGAGGTGATTAACCATTCGGACGCGCGCATGCCCGTGATGCTCGGCTATCACACCACCTTCAACGCAGCCTTTGCGGGGAGCGAGGAGACCTTGGCAGAGGTTGGGCTCGCGCGTGAATATGAGCGCGACATGAGCACCTATCTCCCAACAGGGCGGATGCCCGAGCCCGACGCGGTGACAACAGCGCTTGCCGATGGACTCTTTTCGCCCTTTGAGCGACCGATCAGCCGACACTATCGCGCGTCGACGGATGGGCGCATGACTCTGACCGATCCCTCGCGCGGCATCCGACTTGTTTATGAGAACGACTCGGGTTATGGCTATCGCCTGATCTACAACGGCGAGGGCAACGAATATATCTGCATGGAGCCGCAAACCTGCGCGGCAAACGCCCCGAACGCACCCTTTGGCAGGGAGGAGGGCGGACTTACCTGCATCGCACCGCATTCATCAAGAAACTACGTATCAAAAATATATCTGGAGGAGATCAAACAATGAAGATCACATGGCTTGGACAGGCAGGACTGATGCTGGAGAGCGGAGGGGTGACCGTGATCGTTGACCCCTATCTCTCGGACAGCGTGGAGAAGGTCGAGCCGAAGAACCGCCGCCGCGTGGCGGTGGACGAGCGCTTTTTGCGCATTCGCCCCGACGTGCTCGTGCTCACCCACAATCATCTTGATCACACCGACCCCGAAACGCTCTGCCATTATCTCACCGAGGATTCGGGCATTCTGGTGCTCGCCTCGGGCAACGCATGGCAAAACGTGCGCAAATTCGGCGGCAACAACAACTACGTGATGTTCAACCGCCGCACCGAGTGGAGCGAGGGGGAGCTGCGCTTCCGCGCCGTTTACGCCGAGCATTCGGACAGCACCGCCATCGGATGCCTGATCTATGCCGAGGGCAAGACCTACTATATCACGGGCGACACGCTCTACAACGAGGCGGTGTTTGAGGACCTGCCCGACGCGATCGACTACGTATTCCTGCCTGTCAACGGCGTTGGAAACAACATGAATTTTGCCGACGGCGCACGTTTCTGCGCACGGCTGGGTGCCACCGCGATCCCATATCATTGCGGTCTGTTTGATTCGCTCAATCTCGGCGACTTCCCGTATGAGCCGAAGGTTGTTCCCACATTTTATGAAGAAATCGGACTTTGATGGAGGTAACCTATGAAAATTACGAAGCTTGAAATAATCAAGGTCAAGCCGCGTTGGATGTTTCTCAAAATGCACACCGACGAGGGGCTGATCGGACTTGGCGAGCCTGTTCTGGAGGGTCATTGCAATGCGGTTGAGGCGGTTCTGCGCGAATACGAGGAATACCTCATCGGCAAGGACCCCATGATGATCGAGCACCATCTGCAGGCGCTCTACCGCGGCGGCTTTTACCGTGGCGGTCCCCTGATGCTCTCGGCGATCAGCGGCATCGAGCAGGCAATGTGGGATATCAAGGGAAAGTATTACGGCTGTCCCGTTTATGAGATGCTCGGCGGCAGATGCCGTGACCGCATCCGCATGTATACGCACGTCAAGCGTGCGGGCGTGCCGGGCGAGTTCCCGATCGAGGAGATGCTCAAGATCACGCAGGACCGCCTCGACGAGGGCTACACCGCACTCAAATATTCGATCATTCCGCCCATTCGCACGATCGACAACCCCGCCAACACGCAAAAGCACATCGAGCGCTTTGCGGCGGTGCGTGAGAAAATCGGCATGGGCGTGGACCTTGCCATTGATTTTCACGGTCGCGTGAGCCCCGCAATGGCGTTGCGCCTTGCCGAGGGACTCAAGCCCTACGAGCCCTTTTTCATTGAGGAGCCCTGCCTGCCCGAGAACGTGGATTGCATGGTTAACATTGCGCGTGCAACCTCGATCCCGATCGCAGCGGGCGAGCGTCTGTTCGGAAAATGGGAATACCGTCAGCTGCTCGAGCGGCAGGCGGTAAGCGTGGTGCAGCCCGACATCTGCCATTGCGGTGGTATCTTTGAGGGGCGCAAGATCGCAACCATGTCCGAGCTCTATTTCGGGTCGGTCGCGCCCCACAATCCGCTCGGTCCCATTTCGCTTGCAGCCTGCCTGCAGCTCGACGCATGCACGCCCAATTTCCTGGTGCAGGAGCATCCCGGCAACCCCGATCGCTCCGACCTCGGAGTGGGCTATATCAAGGAGCCGTTTGTGATCAAAAACGGATACATCGACGTTCCCACCAAGCCCGGTCTTGGCGTGGAGCTCGACGAGGAGGCGCTTGCCGACAAGATCTACGACGGTGCATGGACAACGCCGCGCCTCTATCATGAGGACGGAAGCGTTGCGGATTGGTAAAGGAGAGACGCTATGAAAAGAAGATGGACAAAAGAGGAAATCAACGAGTGGTATGACGCCCGCCCCTGGATGCGTGGGTGCAACTACATGAGCGCCGACTGCGCAAACCGCATCGACCAATGGCAGGAGCTGGGCTTTGAGGAGCGCTTCAAGACCACCGAGGCGGAGCTTGCCCTGATGCAGAAAACGGGGCTGAACACGGTGCGCCTGATCATTGAGTACGTGGTTTGGAAGGAGGAGCATGACGGCTTCCTCGAGCGCTTCGACCGCTATCTCGATCTCTGCGCGAAATACGGCATTTCTTGTATGATTACGCTGGCAAACGATTGCATGCCGCCCAAAAACGAAGATTGGAAAATGCCCGCGATCGGCAAGCAGACCTGCGATTGGGGCTATCATGGCGGCAGAAAAAGCTCGCAGCATGCGGTGAGCGTTGGCACCAACCCGCATTTCTACCTCGACGATGAGGAGAGCCGCCGCGATTATTTTGAAATGGTGCGCGAGATCGTCACACTTCACCGCGAGGACGAGCGCATCTGCATCTGGGACGTTTACAATGAGCCCGGCAACCGTCGCCGCGATGAGCTCACTCTGCCGAATATCAAGGCGCTCTTTGAGATCGTGCGCGGATGTGACCCGATCCAGCCGCTCACGGCAGGGGTCTGGCGCGTCAAGGGCGATCCCTCGGTGCCGCTCGCCGAGGTGGAGCAGTTTGCGCTTGACAATTCGGACATCGTGTCCTATCATTTTTACAGAGGCTACGAGGAGCACGTCAAAATTATCAAGCGTCTCAAGGCGGAGGGACGTCCGCTGATCAACACCGAGTGGCTCGGCAGATGCCTGCATCCCGAGGTGGTGTTTGAAATGTTCCCGATCTTCTACATGGAAAAGATCGGCTGCTATAATTGGGGCTTCGTTGCGGGGCTTTACCAGACCTACGAGCCCTGGGAGGGTACCTGGCAAAGATGGGAGTCGGGCGAGGAAACGAACGTGGACTTCACCAAGTGGTTCCACGATCTCTACCGTCCCAACCACCGTCCCTACGATCCGCGCGAGATCGCGCTCATCAAGCGCTTCTGCGACGCAGCGGAAGCCGATTTTGCACGTGAGCAGGAGGCGAAGAAGGCAAGATGAACAGATCGGTTTTTGTAACGGGCGCAACCTCGGGAACGGGGTACGCCATCGCCGCGCGCTTTGCGCGTGAGGGCTATGACGTTTTCATCGGAAGCAGATCGCTTGAAAAATCCTCGGCAGCAGCCGAGCGCATCGCATCGGAGCACGGCGTGTTTGCAAAGGGCTATGCCTATCAGACCGAGCGGCTCGACGAGGGCGAGGTGCGTGCGATCTTCGACGATATCCGCAGCATGGGGTATCTGCTTGACACCATCGTGTTCAACGCTGCCAATCTCGGCATCGGTCAGGTAAGTCTTGACGTGGATATTTCGGATTTCATGGGTGTTTACAACACCAACATCGGTTGGAATTTCCTCATGGCACGCGAGGCGGCAAAGCAGATGAAGGAAAAGGGCAAGGGCTCGATCGTGTTCATCGGCTCCAACTCGGCGCTTCGCGTTACCGAAAACAGATGCGCCTATTGCTCCTCCAAGAGTGCAATGCTTGCTATGTCGAAATCCTTTGCGGTCGACTGGGGACAGTACGGCATCCGCTCCAACGTAGTTCTGCCGGGTATGATTAAAACCGAGCGTTGGCAGAATAACGTCAACAACACCAAATACTGCCTGCCCAACTACACGCCCATTCGCGACATCGCCGAGTTTGAGGACGTTGCCAATGCAGCGTGGTATTTCGGCAGTGACGAATCGAGAAACACCACGGGCGCGGAGCTGGTGGTAGACGGCGGCATGCTGGCACAGCTCACGCCGAACATCAACCGCGAGCTGTGGACGTGAGGGGCACGATGAAATATTACTTAACGGTAGACGGCGGCACCACCAACACGCGCATCTATCTGGTTTGTGATCGGTCGGTGTGCGCTGTCAAGCGGCTTTCGGTGGGTGCGCGAAACGGAGCCGACGCGCTCAAGGCGGCGCTTCGAAAGGGTTTTTCCGGGCTGCTCTCGGAGCACGCGCTGGGGGAGACGGACGTTGTTGCCATTCTCGCCTCGGGTATGATTACCTCCGAATACGGGCTCTGCAATCTTCCGCATCTCTGCCTCCCCGCAGGGCTCTGCGAGCTGCACGGCGCGATGCACGGCATGAGCTTTCCCGAGATCACCTCAATTCCGTGGTATTTCATCCGCGGCGTTCGGTCTGTGAGCGCGAAGCTGGATGCGGTTGACATGATGCGCGGCGAGGAAACCGAGCTCATGGGTATTCTTGAGACGGGGGAGAGCGGTGTGCTCTATATTCTGCCCGGCTCGCATTCCAAGCATATCACGGTGGACGGCACGGGACGGATCACGTCCTTCCGAACGATGATGAGCGGGGAATTTTTCGCCGCCGTGATGCAGAATACCATTCTGCGCGACGCTGCCGATTTCGACCACAACGTGCTTGTTCCCGAAAAGCTCTTTTTCGGCTACGACTATTGCCGTGACCACGGAGTCAACGAGTCGCTTTTCAAAACGCGTATTCTGAAAAATATCTTCGGTGCAACGCGCGAGGAATGCTTCAGCTTTCTGCTCGGCGTTGTGCTCTGCGACGAAGTGCGCGCGATCCTCGCGGCAGAGGAGAACACCGTTATCCTCGGCGGACAAAAGCAGTTCCGCGAGGCACTTGCCGCCATCCTCGCAAAATATAGCACCAAACGGATCGTCTCGCTTTCCGATGACGCCGTTGCCTCCTCCACCGCCCTCGGCGCCGTGAGAGTCTTTGAGGGGGAGTAGGGGGATTTATGCAGGGGGGATTTATGCAGGGGGAGGGAGAAAACTTTTTGAAAAAAGTTTTCTCCCTCC